>NZ_QQWV01000044.1:0-31338 GCF_003951715.1 Sphingomonas sp. ABOLH
CGGCTGATGCTGGCGGCGCTGCTGGCGCTGCCGGGCCTGGTGCCGATCCTGTGGCTGGCGCCGGGAGCGGTGGTCGCCGCGCTGGTGGCGATGGCGGCGATGCTGGGGTGGCTGGCGCGCTTCCTGATGCGGCGGATCGGCGGGAGCACCGGCGACTGCCTGGGCTTTGCGGCGGCGATGGGACAATTGGCGCTGCTGCTGACGGTGGCGGCGCGGTGAAGGTGCTGCTGCTGCGCCACCCGCCGGTCGCAGTTGCGTGGCGTGGGCGCTGCTATGGCCGGTCGGACATGGGGTGGAGCCGCGACGGCTGGGCGATGGCGCGGCGGATCGTCGCGGATTTGCCGCCGGTCGATGCGGTCGTCCATTCGGGTGCGCAGCGCACCGCCCGGCTGGCGGGGATGGTCGCCAAGGCGCGCTGCGTGCCGGCGACCGCCGATCCCCGCTGGCTGGAACGCGATTTCGGCCATTGGGAGGGGCGGCGCTGGGACGCGATCTGGCGGGAAAGCGGCGCCGAGATGGACCGGATGATGACCGATCCGGAAACCTATCGCCCCGGCGGTGGCGAAACCGGGCGCGACATCGCCGATCGGGTAGCGGCGGCGTGGGACGCGCTGCCCCGGGTCGCGTCGGTTCTGGTGGTCGCGCATGGCGGACCGATCGCCACGCTGCGCGCGCTGCGGGCCGGAGCGCCGCTGACGCGCGCGGTGGACTTCATTCCGGCGTGCGGCGAGGTCGTGCCGCTTCAGCGATATTGCCAGTAGCGGACGTAATCGACCTTCATCGACTGGGGGAAACGGGTGTCGTCGATCCCCATCTTGCCGCCCCAGTCGCCCCCGACCGCGACGTTCATGATGAGGTTGAACGGCCGGTCGAACGGCCATGCCGCCTGCCCACCGGGCTGGTCGTTGTCGACCCGCATATAGCCGCGACCGTCCACCCCGATGGTGATCGAATCCGGTTTCCAGTCGAGCTGATAGCGATGCCATTCGCCGCAGGCGGTCCGCATCTTCAACGATCCGCCGCGCTGCGTTCCCCGCGCATGGTTGAAGGCGGCGCTGTGCAGCGTCGCATGAACGAGGCCGGGTTCGTATCCGACCAGTTCGAGAATGTCGATTTCGCCCCCCGCCGGCCAAGTGCCGTTGGGCGGCAGCATCCATAGCGCCGGCCAGATGCCGCGCCCGCACGGCAGCTTGGCCCGGATGTCGTAGAAGCCATAGCCCATCGGCCGGGTCGAAACGATCCGGGCGGAGGTATAGGCCTGGCCGCCGGCATCGGGTCCCTTGGGCGTTTCGCGGCGCGCCTCGATCACCAGCGCGCCCTTTTCGACACGGGCGTTGGCCGGGGTGTTGGCCGGCGCATAATATTGACGTTCGTTGTTATACCATCCGGCACGGTTGCGGCTGGTGTCGAAGCGCCAGTTTGCCGGATCGATCCGCTTGCCCGAAAACTCGTCGGCGAAGGTCGGCGACCCGCCAGGCGGGGCGATGGCGACGTCGACCGCATGGTTCGACGCGCCGAGCGTCGCGGGCGTCTCCTGCGCCTGTGCCGTCGCGGCAAAGGCGATCGTCGCCAGCATCCCCATCATCCTGCCCATCGATACGCTCCTGCCATCGCCACCGGACGCCTGCCCGTGCCGTGCTAGGGTAGGAAGCGTGCAGGGGCGAGCGCAACCCCTGTCGGTACCGACCGTTCAGGCGACAACCCCCGGAACCGGAGCAGGCGAATGACGATAGAGCAGTTCGATTATCACGATGGCGACACGGTATTGCAGGCCGGCATCGCCTTTCCCGCCGGTCAGGACAAGGCACCGGCCGTGCTGGTCGTCCATCAATGGGCGGGACGCGGCGACGGCGAGCACAAGGTTGCCGAGCGGCTGGCCGACCTCGGCTATGTCGGGATCGCCATCGACATGTTCGGCAAGGACGTAAAGGGCAATCCGGGCGGCGACAACAGCCACCTCATCAACCCGCTCCTGTCGGACCGCGCCGCGTTGTTGCAGCGGATGCGCGCGGGGGTGGCCTTTGCCGCGACGCTGGACCGGGTCGATGCGTCGCGGATCGCGGCAATCGGCTATTGCTTCGGCGGGCTGTGTGTCCTCGACCTCGCGCGCGGCGGCGCTGACGGGGTGCTCGGCGTGGTGAGCCTGCACGGGATGCTCGATGGCAACGATCTGGGCGGCGACGGACCGATCGCGGCCAAGGTGCTGGTCGAACATGGCTGGCGCGATCCGATGGCGGCGCCGGACAAGGTGCTGGCCTTTGCCGAGGAAATGGGTGCGCGTGACGCCGACTGGCAGCTCCATGCCCATGGCCGCGCCATGCATGCCTTTACGAGGACGCAGGCCGCCGCGCCGGAAAAGGGCATGGCCTATGACGCCGATGCCGATCGCCGGTCGTGGGAATCGGTGCAGGGGTTCCTGGCCGAGCTTTTCTGATCCGGTTGCGTGGGGCGGCCCGTGCCCCATCTTTACGGTAACGAAGGAACGCAAACCATGACCGAGTATCGCAAGACCGAAGAGGCGCTCGCCCGCCTGACGCCCGAGCAATTCTATGTGACGCAGCAAAGCGGCACCGAGCGGCCGGGCACCGGCGAATATCTCCACGAAAAGCGGCCCGGCATCTATGTCGACATCGTGTCGGGCGAACCGCTGTTCGCATCGGCCGACAAGTTCGATTCGCATTGCGGCTGGCCGAGCTTCACCAAGCCGATCGAACCGGCCAATGTCGCCGAGCTGCGCGACACGACGCACGGCATGGTCCGCACGGAGGTCCGCTCGGCCGGCGGGGACAGCCATCTGGGGCATGTCTTTCCCGACGGTCCGCGCGACCGCGGTGGCCTGCGCTACTGCATCAATTCGGCGGCACTGCGCTTCGTGCCGCGCGAGGCGATGGAGGCCGAAGGCTATGGCGCCTATCTCGACCAGGTCGAGGGATAGGCGCGGCACGCCACGCCCGAAACGGCGTGGCGGTCCCCCAGGGGGGTCGGGTATCGATTCCTGCTAGAAAATGGTGCTGCCGGTGAGGATTGAACTCACGACCTCAGCCTTACCAAGGATGCGCTCTACCACTGAGCTACGGCAGCACTCCGAGCCGGGGGGAAACCCCTCGGCGGCGGGAGGGGCCTATGTGCAGGCATTCGCGGTGATGTCAAGCGGCCGTTGCCATATTGCCGGCGAATTGCGTAGAAAGTCGCGATGAGCGAAGCGGAACGCAAGGCACGGCTGGCACAGGCGCTGCGGCAGAATCTGCGCCGGCGCAAGGAACAGGCGCGGGCGGAGGTTGCGCTCGAGCAACCGGCGCAGGCCGCCACGGGGCAACCGGCGGACGACTGAACCCTACCCGATTGTTGACAGCGTTGACGGCGGGCGACACCTTCCCCCGAAGAATCGATGGGGAGAGGTCGGATGCGTCGCTGGTGGTTGCTGCTGGTCGCGTTGTTGCTGGCACCGGTGGCCTGGGGCCTGCCGGCGGCGGCGCCTGCCGGATCGCCGGTGGCGGCGCATGGCCGGCTGGCGGTGAAGGGCAATCGCGTGGTCGATGCGCAGGGCAAGCCCTATGCGGTCCATGGCATGTCGCTGTTCTGGAGCCAGTGGCAGCCGCGCTATTATGATCCGGCGACGATCGCATGGCTGGTGCGCGATTGGCGCGTGACCGCAGTGCGCGCCGCGATCGGCGGGCAGCAGGGCGGCTATGATACCCAGCCCGAAGCGGAGACGAAGCGGGCCGAGGCGGTGATCGACGCCGCCATCGCGCAGGGCATCTATGTCCTGGTCGACTGGCACGCGCATCAGCCGCGGCCGGACGATGCGGTACGCTTCTTCAGCCATATCGCGACCAAATATCGCGGCGTGCCGAACCTGATCTACGAAACCTATAACGAGCCGCTGCCCGAACATGGCTGGGCGACCGTGCTGAAGCCCTATCATGCCAAGGTGATCGGCGCGATCCGGGCGATCGATCCCGACGCGTTCGTCGTGGCGGGCACGCGCAGCTGGTCGCAGGACGTGGACGAGGCCGCCGCCGATCCGCTGCCCTTCGCCAATGTCGCCTATACGCTGCATTTCTATGCGGCGACGCATAAGGGCGAGTTGCGCGCCAAGGCGGAGACGGCGATGCAGCGCGGCATCGCGCTGTTCGTCACCGAATATGGCACGACCGCCGCCAATGGCGACGCACCGATCGACGCGGCCGAGACGCGGACCTGGTGGGAGTGGTGCGCGAAGCACGGCATCAGCTATCTGAACTGGTCGGTCGCGAACAAGGATGAGGCGTCGGCGATCCTGAAGCCCGCGACGCAGGCGCTGTCGGGCTGGAGCGAGGGCGAGCTGACCGAATCGGGGCGGCTGGTGCGGGCGCATCTGCGGGCAGTTCGCTGACGCCTTGTCGCTACGGGCGGGCGCATGGCATGGGAGAACCATGACCGACTCCCGCCCGCTCGCCTATCGCCATACTCCGGGCACTGGCCCGACCATCCTGTTCCTGCCGGGCTATGCGTCCGACATGAGCGGGACCAAGGCGCTGGCGATCGAGGCGTGGGCGCGGGAGAGGGGGCGGGCGTTCCTGCGGTTCGACTATGCCGGGTGCGGCGAAAGCCCCGGTGCGTTCGAGGCGCAGACGCTGCCCGGCTGGGTCGACGATGCGCTGGCGATGATCGATCACGCCATTGAAGGCCCGGTGGTGCCGGTCGGATCGTCGATGGGTGGCTGGATCGCGCTGCTCGCCGCCCGCGCCCGGCCGGAGCGGATTGCCGGGTTGGTCGGGATCGCGCCCGCACCCGACTTCACCGACTGGGGCTTTTCGCAGGCCGAGAAGATGGCGCTGCTGACGGAAGGACGGATCGAGCGGCCGTCGCCCTATGCCGATACGCCGACCGTGTTCACCCGCGCCTTCTGGTCGTCGGGCGAGGCCAATCGGGTGATGCATGGCGAGCTGCCGATCGATGCGCCGGTGCGGCTGGTGCAGGGGCAGCGCGACGCGGATGTGCCGTGGGAGCGCACCGTCCACCTCGCCTCGCGCCTTCGTTCAGCCGATGTGCAGACTGTCCTCGTCAAGGATGGCGACCATCGCCTGTCGCGTGATGGCGATATCGCGCTGATCCTGCGCGCCATCGAGGATGTACTGGCCTGATGCTGTCTCCGCTGCTGTTCCTCGCGCTCCAAGCCGCCGCCGGGCCGCAATTGCCTGCGGGTGCCACGCCCGAAGCGCGCTATGATCAGTGCGTCGATGCCGCGACGACCGCGCCCGAGCAGGCGGAGAAGATCGCCGGGCAATGGCGGCTGGTCGGGGGTGGGTTCCTGGCGCGCCAGTGCCTTGGGATGAGCTATGCCACGCGGCAGAAATGGACCGCGGCGGCGGAAGCGTTCGAGCAGGCGGCGCGCGAGGCGGAGGTGGCGAAGGACGCCCGCGCCGCGAACTATTGGGCGCAGGCGGGCAATGCCCGGCTGGCCGATGGCGATACCGCCGGAGCCGGAACCGCGCTGGATGCGGCGTTGGCCAGCGGGGCGCTGACCGGCCTTGCACGGGGTGAGGCACAGCTTGATCGGGCGCGGGTGCGTGTGGCGGGGGGCGACCTGCCCGGTGCGCGCGGCGATCTCGACCGGGCGCTGAAGGATGCGCCGGCCGATCCGCTCGCCTGGCTGTTGTCGGCGACGCTGGCGCGGCGGATGGGCGACCTGACGCGGGCGAAGGCGGACATTGCCGGGGCGCTGCGGCGGTCGGCGGACGATCCGTCGGTCCAGCTGGAGGCGGGCAATATCGCCGGCCTGTCGGGCGATACCAAAGGCGCCCGAGCGGCGTTCGAGGCGGTGCAGCGGCTCGCCCCGGACAGTGCGCAGGCCAAGGCGGCGGACGCCGCGCTCGACACGCTGCCGCCCGCCTGATGGCGGTTGCGGTGTCCCGGTGCCGACCCGATATGCCGGGTCGACGCACATGGGAGCCGTACATGACCCGCTATCTCCATACCATGATCCGGGTGACCGACCCGGATGCGACCATCGCCTTTTTCGACATGTTGGGGCTGAAAGAGGTCCGCCGCATGGACAACGAAAAGGGCCGCTTCACGCTGATCTTCCTCGCCGCGCCGGGGCAGGAGGGCGTGGCCGAGGTCGAGCTGACCCATAATTGGGACCCCGAACCCTATGCCGGCGGGCGCAATTTCGGCCATCTGGCGTTCCGGGTCGACGATATCTACGCGACCTGCCAGACGCTGATGGACGCCGGCGTCACGATCAACCGTCCGCCGCGCGACGGACACATGGCGTTCGTAAAGACGCCCGACGGCATTTCGATCGAGCTGTTGCAGGACGGGTCGCTTCCCGCCGCCGAACCCTGGGCATCGATGCCGAATACGGGGACGTGGTAATGGAGATCGTCCAGATTCCGGTGCTGTCCGACAATTATGCGTGGCTGCTGCACGACGCGGCGAGCGGCGAGACGGTGGCGATCGATCCGGGCGCGGCGCAGCCGGTGCTGGATGCCGCCGCAGCGCGGGGCTGGACGATCACCGCGATCTGGAACACCCACTGGCACCCCGACCATGTCGGCGGCAATGCCGCGATCAAGGCGGCGACGGGGGCCACGGTGACCGGGCCGGAGACGGAGCGGGCGAAGATCGCCGACATGGACAATGGCGTGGGCGAGGGCGCGATGCTGTCGGTCGGGGAGCATGCCGGCACCGTGTGGGCGGTACCGGGGCATACCGCGGGCCATGTCGCGTTCCACTTTGCCGACGACGCCGTGCTGTTCAGCGGCGACACGCTGTTCGCCATGGGCTGCGGCCGGTTGTTCGAAGGGACGGCGGCGGAGATGTTCGGCAATATGCGGCGCTATGCCGAGTTGCCGGCCGATACGCGGGTCTATTGCGGGCACGAATATACCCTATCCAACGGCCGCTATGCGCTGTCGGCCGAGCCGGACAATGCCGCCATCGTCGAGCGGATGGCGGCGGTCGAAGCGCTCAGGGCCAAGGGCGAGCCGACCGTGCCGACGACGATCGGCGCGGAGCTGGCGACCAATCCGTTCCTGCGCAGCCGGTCGGCGGAGGAACTGGCACGGCACCGCGCGGCGAAGGATGCGTTCTGATCGGGTAAGGAGAGGCGCGATGAAGCGAATGGCATGGACGGCGGCGCTGTTACTGGGCGCCTGCGCGACTCCGCAGCAACTGGCGGAGACGCAGGCCCGGGGCGACCGGGAGCTTGCGAAGATGCTGGCGGGGCGGGTGGCGGGCAAGCCCGAGAACTGCATCCCGACCGGCTTCATCGACGGGCCGCAGGTGGTGGGCGATTCGCTGATCTATCGCCAGACCGGCAAGCGGCTGTGGCGGACCCAGGTACGCGACCGCTGCCCGTTCCTGCGCGACGATCAGATCGTCGTGTCGATCCTGTACGGGGCGCAGGTGTGCCGCAACGACCGGTTCCGGCTGGTCGATCGCGGTGCGCCGATCGCGTCGGCGGATTGCACGTTCGGGGAGTTCGTGCCGTATGACAAGGTGGGGTGAGCCTTCACTGCCACCTCCCCGCTCTCCCGTTTGGTTCGAGCTTGTCGAGAACGGGGTGCCTCAAACTCCGCGTTCTCGACTGACGCTTCTCGACAAGCTCGAAGCTGCTCGAACCGAACGGGTTTGGGGGGATGGAACTCTCTCCCGCCCGTTCGTCCTGAGTAGCCGCTGAGCCTGTCGAAGCGGCGTATCGAAGGACCTCCAGGGTGCTTCGATACGGGCTTTCGACTTTGCTCAATCCCTACTCAGCACGAACGGCGGTACGGGATCACAGCACGTAGCGGCTGAGGTCGGTGTTCCGCGCGATGCTGGCCAGCTGCTTTTCGACATAGGGCGCATCGATCGTCACCGCTTGGCCCGCGCGGTCCTCGGCATCGAAGCTGACCTCTTCCAGCAGCTTTTCCATCACCGTCTGCAGACGGCGGGCGCCGATATTCTCGACCTCCGCATTCACCTCCGCCGCGATGCGGGCGATGGCGGCGATGCCGTCGTCGGTGAAGGTCACCTCGACGGATTCGGTGCCGAGCAGCGCGCGATACTGTGCGGGCAGCGATGCCTTGGTATCCGACAGGATCGCGATGAAATCGGCCTCGGTCAGGCCCTTCAGCTCGACCCGGATCGGCAGGCGACCCTGTAGTTCGGGCAGCAGGTCGCTGGGCTTCGCCACATGGAACGCGCCCGACGCGATGAAGAGGACATGGTCGGTCTTCATCGGGCCGTATTTGGTGGCGACGGTCGTCCCCTCGATCAGCGGCAACAGGTCGCGCTGCACGCCTTCGCGGCTGACCGAACCGCCGCGCACGTCGCTGACCGCGATCTTGTCGATCTCGTCGAGGAAGACGATGCCGTTCGCCTCGGCATCGGCCAGCGCAGCGCGGCTGACCTCGTCCTGGTCGAGGCGCTTGTCGGCCTCTTCCTCGACCAGCTTGTCCCAGGCGGCGCGGACGGTCAGCTTGCGGCGCTTCTGCTGGCCTCCGCCGAACGCCTTGCCCATCATTTCCGACAGGTTGATCATCTGCGGCGCGGCACCGGGGATTTCGAACGGCATCTGCGGGGCCGCGTCGAGCTCGATCTCGACTTCCTTGTCGTCGAGATGGCCGTCGTTGAAGCGCTGACGGAACGCCTCGCGGGTCGCTTCGCTGGCGCCCTTGCCGGTCAGCGCGTCGAGCAGGCGGGCCATCGCCGCTTCCTCCGCCTTGTCCTTGACCGCGACGCGGCGGCGTTCGCGTTCCAGCCGGATCGCTTCCTCGACGAGGTCGCGGGCGATCTGTTCGACGTCGCGGCCGACATAGCCGACCTCGGTGAACTTGGTCGCCTCGACCTTCACGAACGGCGCGTCGGCGAGCTTGGCCAGACGCCGGCTGATCTCGGTCTTGCCGCAGCCGGTGGGGCCGATCATCAGGATGTTCTTGGGCGATACCTCGTCGCGCAGGTCGGGCGAGAGCTGCTGCCGACGCCAGCGGTTACGCAGCGCCACCGCGACGGCGCGCTTGGCGTCCTGCTGGCCGATGATATGCGCGTCGAGGGCAGCGACGATCGCCTTCGGAGTCAGATTGTCTTGCATGGAATGTCCGTCAGTTCGCGCTGTCGAGCGCTTCGAGGGTGACGCGATCGTTGGTGTAGACGCAGAGTTCGGCGGCGATGGCCAATGCCTTGCGCGCGACCTTTTCGGCGTCGCCTTCATAGTCCGACAGCGCGCGGGCGGCGGCGAGGGCGAAATTGCCGCCCGATCCGATCGCGGCGATGCCGGCTTCGGGTTCCAGCACGTCGCCATTGCCGGTGACGACCAGCGTCACGTCCTTGTCGGCGACGATCAGCATCGCCTCCAGGTTGCGCAGGAACTTGTCGGTGCGCCAGTCCTTGGCCAGTTCGACGGCGGCGCGCAGCAGTTGGCCCTGATGGCGCTCCAGCTTCGCTTCCAGCCGTTCGAACAGGGTGAAGGCGTCGGCGGTGGCGCCGGCGAACCCGGCGATCACCTTGCCGTCGCCCAGCGGGCGGACTTTCCGCGCATTGGGTTTCATGACCGTCTGTCCGGCCGAAACCTGCCCATCCCCCGCGATCACCACGCGACCGCCGCGACGCACGGATACAATCGTGGTGCCGTGCCACACCGTCTCTTTGCTCATGGGCGCGATATGGGGAGGAGGTTGGGTTGGACAAGGTGGGCTTCAAATCCTCCCCGCTCTGCGGGGAGGGGGACCATCCGAAGGATGGTGGAGCGGTGCGCCGCGAACGCAGTCGTTGCGTGTGGGGCGCTGCCCCTCCACCATCGCCTTCGGCGACGGTCCCCCTCCCCATGGAATGGCGAGGATCTTTAGCGTTCGGCGCCTTTCGCCTTCCCCCAGGCCCTGGCCGCTGTGTAGCCGAGATAGCCGGTGCCGAAGAGGGCGTACAATTCCTCCGGGATGCCGCGCAGATAGGCGGTCATGCCGCGCGCGATGCCGGCGGCCATGTCGGGCTGGACCGCCGAGATCAGCCCCATCGGGATCGCCCAGAGCAGCAGCGCGTACATGACGTATAGGAAGCCCGGCCGCGCGCGCGAGGTCCACGGGTCGGTCGACTGCGCCTCCGCGACGATCGCGGAGAGTTGCGCCTTGACCCGGTCGAGATCGGCGGTGGATTCGAGTTTCAGCAGTTCCAGCTTGGCCGCGTCGCGGGCCCTGGGGTCGGGGATCAGCTTGTCGAGCAGCGCCGCGATCGGCGCGATCAGGGAATCGATCATAGGGCCTCCGAAAGGTCAAAGTTCACTAAGTTCACACTCGTGGCGTATCGACGCGCAGGGCGAGCCAGCCGTAGAGAAAGGCTTCGTTAGCGGGGCGCGTTTCGGCCAAGCGGAGATAGCGTTCGCCCTGCAAGGCGTTGATTGCCTTGACCAAAACCGCCTCTGCCGCCGGGCCGCGGGTGGCGAGGAGGGTGTCGAGCGCGGCGAGCGTCTGCGCGCCGATGTTGCCATCGACCGCGATATCGCCCCAGTCGCGCTGCTGGCGGTTGAGCGCGTTCAGGATGCGCTGGAGAAAGGTCGCGGCGACCGACGGTCCCATGTTGACGCCGGTGTCGAACAGTTCGGCGGCGAGTAGCGGCGCACGGGTCGCTACCGCCGCGAAGTTCGGCGCCTGCCAGTAGCGGCGGCGGTAGATGCGTGCGGCGAGGGCGCGGGGCAGGTCGCGCATCGCGCCGGTGTAACCTTCCGCGCGGGCGACGGCTTGGGTGATGCCGTAGCGGGTCGCGCCGCCACGGTCGGCGGGGTGGTCGACATAGCCGCCTTCGCGGTCGATCACGTCTTCGATCAGGGTGGTTGCGTCCATTTCGTCCTCCTGTTGGAGGTGGAACGTAACCAGAACGGTTTGTTGTAGGAAAGCGGCCATCGCGGCGCGCGGGGCCGGGATGGCCGCGCCGGCGCGGGCGGGGGTCCAGGGTCAGGTGTGGTGAGGGCAGTGGTTGGGGCTCTGGACCCCCGCCTGCGCGGGGGTACGGCCGGCCGCTATCTTACCCGTTTGGTTCGAGCAGCTTCGAGCTTGTCGAGTAGCGGTAGTCGAGAACGTGATCCCTGGGGCGGGGCCTTCTCGACTTCGGTTCTCGACAGGCTCGAACCTGCGCTCGAAGCAAACGGGAGGGGAAGGGGCGACCTTCCGGCCGCCCCCGCCCGTATTACTTGACGTCGAGCATTACCACCGACTTGGCCGGCAGCGTCACCGACAGCGTGCCGTTGGCGATCTGCGCGCCGGTGAAGGTCGCCGGTACGACCGCGTTCGGGTTGTCGAAGTTATTGTGCGCGGTCATCGTCGGGGCGGTCAGGACGCGGCCGGTGATGGTCGTGCCCGCCACGCCGGTCAGCGCGACGTTGATCGGGGCCGGGCGGTTCGGGTCGGCGTTGGACAGCGCGATGTGCACCGCACCGTCCTTGCCGCGCACGGCCGAGGCCGACACCGCCGGGATCGCCCATTTGTCGCGCGAATAGTATGGGCTGTCGATCGTGATCGGCAGGACGGTGCCGTCCATGAACGGCTTGTACATTTCGAACACGTGATAGGTCGGCGTCAGGACCATCTTCGGCCCGTCGGTCAGGATCATCGCCTGCAGCACGTTCACCATCTGCGCGATGGCGGTCATCTTCACCCGGTCGGCATGCTTGGCGAAGATGTTCAGGTTGATCGCGGCGACCAGCGCGTCGCGCAGCGTGTTCTGCTGGCGCAGGAAGCCCGGCGTCGTGCCCGGGTCCTGCCCGTACCACGTGCCCCATTCGTCGACGGCCAGCCACACGCGCTTCTGCGGATCATATTTGTCCATGATCGCGCTGTGCTTGGCGATCAGTTCCTCCATCTTCCAGGTGAGGCCGAGCGTTTCGGCCCATTCGGATTCGGTGAACTGGGTCGGCGACGCCTTGGGTGCCCAGCCGCCGGGGACGGTGTAGTAATGGAGCGAGACGGCATCGATGTGCCGCATCGCTTCGCGCATCATCACCTCGGTCCAGTTATAGTCGTCGGAATTGGCACCCGACGCGATCTTCAGCACGCGGCTGCCCTCGGGCGACTTGATGAAGGTCGCGAAGCGCTTCGTTTCGTCGGCGCCATATTCGGGGCGCATGTTGCCGCCACAGCCCCATAGTTCGTTGCCAATGCCGAAATAGGGGACCTTCCACGGTTCCTTGCGGCCGTTGCGGGCGCGTTCGTCGGCCAGCGTGCCGGCGCGCTGGGTCATATATTCGACCCATTCGGCCATTTCGCGGGCGGACCCGTTGCCGACATTGCCCGAGATATAGGCTTCGGCACCGACCTGTTCGGTCAGGTCCATGAATTCATGGGTGCCGACCGCATTATCCTCGGTAACGCCGCCCCAGTTGGTGTTGATCTTGACCGGGCGCTTGGCCTTCGGCCCGATCCCTTCGCGCCAGTGATATTCGTCGGCGAAGCAGCCGCCGGGCCAGCGGATGACCGGCACGCCGAGCCGCTTCAGCGCCGCGACGACGTCGTTGCGGAAGCCGCGGGTATTGGGGATTCGACGGTCGTTGCCGACCCACAGGCCGCCATAGATGCCGTTGCCCAGATGCTCGGCGAACTGGGTGAAGATACGCCGGTCATAGGTGGGACCGGCCTGATCGCCGCGAATGGTGATTCGCGCCGGCTCGCCCGGCTGCGGCGTCGGCGCCGTCTGGGCCGTGGCGGTCGCCGCGATCAGCAAGGATGCGGTGCCCAGCGCAAAGGCGCGTGCGCGCTGGCGCAGTTTGAGGCGCGTGGTGGTCCGGCCGGTCATGGGATCAATCCCCCCTATGTCGTTTTTGTCTGACTAATGCGTAGCGAACCCGTCCGGCGCGATCAAGAGCGGATCGGGATGCTTTGCAGCCGGGGGCGGGGCGGGTAAGAGGGGCGATCCCTCTCCCTTATCGACAGGTTTTGCTCTTTTGACGTCCTCCCCCCAGTCGTGCGGCCTCGTCGCGATCCTCGGTGCCCCGAATGCGGGCAAATCGACCCTGGTCAATGCACTGGTCGGACAGAAGGTCGCGATCACCAGTCCCAAGGCGCAGACGACGCGCACCCGGTTGATGGGCATCGCGATCGAGGGCGATACCCAGCTGCTGCTGGTCGATACGCCGGGTATCTTCGAGCCGAAGCGGCGGCTGGACCGGGCGATGGTGTCGGCGGCGTGGGAAGGCACGGCGGGCGCCGATGCGATCGCGGTGGTGGTCGACGGCAAGGGCGGGATCGGCCCCAAGGTCCGCGCGATCGTCGAACCGCTGGCCGACCGGAAAGAGCCGAAGCTGCTGATCCTCAACAAGGTCGACATTGCCGACAAGCCGCGCCTGCTGGACCATGCCGCGCGGCTGCACGAAATGGCGGCGTTCGAGGAAACGTTCTTCGTCAGCGCCACGACCGGCGACGGGCTGGCGGAAATGAAGGCGGCGCTGGCGAAGCGGATGCCGGAAGGGCCGTGGCATTTCCCCGAGGATCAGGTGAGCGACGCCACCGACCGGATGCTGGCGGCGGAAGTGACGCGCGAGCAACTGTACCACCAGCTGCACGAGGAACTGCCCTATGCGAGCGCGGTCGACACCGAACGCTATCTGGAGCGTGAGGACGGGTCGGTCGAAATCCACCAGCAGATTTACGTGGCGCGTGATACGCAGCGCGCGATCGTGCTGGGCAAGGGCGGGCAGCGGATCAAGGAAATCGGCGCGACGGCGCGCAAGGAATTGCAGGAATTGCTGGGGGTGCGCGTGCACCTGTACCTGCATGTGAAGGTCAAGCCGAACTGGGAAGAGGACCGGATGCTGTACCGGGATATCGGACTGGACTGGGTGGAGTAGTTTCGCAGGCTCCAGGCGTACCCCCGCGCAGGCGGGGGTCCAGGGCAGCGAACGCTGCCGTTTCGCCCTTGGCTCTGGACCCCCGCCTGCGCGGGGGTACGGTTTGGCACTCAGAACAATTTCCGCACCGACAGGCGGACGATCCGGCCGTAAGGGTCGAGGAACGACGGCTGGAAGCGATAGGGCACCGCGTCGTTCCGGTCGCGGACATCGACGCGGTCGTTGAGCAGGTTCTGCACCTCGAACTGCAATACCATCCGCTTCGCCCATGGCGCGCGGGGGGCGAGCTTGTCGGCCTGGACTTGCGAATAGAGGCCGAGGAAGGTCAGCCCCGAAAAGCGCAGGTCGGACGCCGGCAGCGTGCTGCGGATGCGGGTCGCGGGGCGTTGGTTGCCATAGACGCCCATGCGGAAGGCGCCGACCGATCCGCCGATATTGCCCATCAGCTCATAGCGCGGGCGGCCGCTGTTGCCGTCCAGCGTCTCGCCGTCGAGCAGGTCGAGTTCGCCCTGTCCCTGTCGGAGCGTCAGCCGGTCGGACAGGCGGGCGGTCGCCGTCAGGAACGCCCAGAGCTGTGGCCGGTCGGGCGGCGGCGGCGCGTCCTTGGCCGGAGGCGGCGGGGTGGGGCCGATGGGGCCGAAGAACGAGATTTCGGCCTTAACCTTGCGCTCGACCTCGCCGAACAGGTTCACCGGGCGGATGTCGGCGCGCAGCAGCCGGCCGCTATCGTCGCGGACGAAGCGGTCGGGGAACGCCGCCTGCAACGCCGCCGTCGCGCTGACCAGATTGGCGACCTGATCGGTGATGCGCGTGTCGACATAGCTGACGCCGAGGTTGAGCTGTTTGTTCTTGATCGGACGCCAGCCGATGCCGAACGTGCGGATCTGCCGTTCCTCCGGCCGCAAATCGGTATTGCCGCCGCCGGTCACCGCGATCGGCGCGCTGGCCCCGGTCACGAAGTCGAAGAACGGCGTGTTGGGCACGGTGACGATCGGCTGGGTCAGGGTCGCGATGGCCGGCGGGGTGCGCGCGGTGTTGATCGACGCGGTGATCTGCACCGGACGCTTCGGCGCCCAGTTGAGCGCGAAATTGCTGCTGGCGAGGCTGCCATAGTCCGACACGCCGGTCAGGCCGAGCATGACATTGGCCGACAGCGAGCCGATCGCCGACAGCACGCCGCGATCGGTCGAAGTGAGCGGCAGGTCAAGGCTGGCGCTGCCGCCCTGCACGGTACGGGTCAGGGTGCTGGCGGCGCCTGCATCGTCGGCCAATCGTCCGCTACTGTCCGAGCGGGCGTAATCGGCGTTGAGCGTCAGCTGCGCGGGGCCGGCGGGCAGTTGCAGGACCGGGCCGTTGGCGGTCGCCTTGGCCATAAGCGTGCCGGTGACGGTGCGGCTGCGCGTGACGATCATCGGCCGGGCGGTGAGGGCGGGGGAGAGGTCGAACGGATCGGCGCCACCATCGACCGCCGCCTGCAACGCATCGGCTGCGATGCCGCGATCGACGGCGGCACGGGCGCGGACCCGGTCGTATCCGCCGGTGACGGTCCACAGCCAGCGCCCGACCCCGCCCTGCACGGTCGAGGCGGCATGCAGCGTCAGATTGTCGTTGCGCTGGGTCAGCACCGGCCCTTCGTCCAGATAGCGGTCGAGCAGCACCGGGCGGTCGAAGGGCAGCGGCGATCCGGCGGGCAGGGCGAGCGTCGCTCCCTGCAACCCGGCCAGCGCGCGGCCGCGATCCGCCTCCATCGTCAGGTTGAGCGAGGCGAGCATCGTCTTGCCGATCGGCACGACATGGGTGCCGTCGACCTTCAGCGCGTCGCGGCTGCGCAGCGAAAGGAAGGGGGCGAGGTCGGTCGCGCGGCGGCTGCCGGACGCGTAGGCGGCGAGCGTGCCGCGCTGTACCGGGTCGAACGGTACTGCGGCGGCGGTTATCGGCCGTCCGGCGAGCGAATCGAGCGCGGGGTCGATGCTGCCGCCGTCCGGCGCACGAACGTTGCCGTTGCGGTCGAACGGGCTGTCGCTGTCGGGCAGATAGGGGCGCTGCGATGCGCGCAGCGGATTTTGCCGGTCGTACGTGATGGCGAGGACGGTGCGGCGGTCGCCGGCGATGCGGGTCGACCCCAGTTCCAGCCGTTCGGTGCCGCCGCCGCCATCGGTCGTCGTCCCCGCCCCCTGATCGAAGACCAGCGCGCGAAATTTCTGTTTCAGCACGAAATTGACGACACGGACCGTCGGCGCAAAGCCGAAGCGGGCGGCGTCCTGTTCCGACAGCACTTCGGTCCGCTCCAGCGCCTCGGGCGGGAGCGTCCAGATTTCGCGATAGCCCGAGATGCGGCGGCCGTTGAGCAGGAAGACGGGGTCGCCGCCGCTGGCCGAGCTGGTCAGCGGTTTGAGCAGCTGGGCCAGCTGTTCCATGCTGGTCGCGCCCAGCGCGCGGAGCGCCGCGGCGTCGAGCACCGCAACCGGCGCGATGTCGCCGATGGCGGAGCCGGGCGGGCGCTTGCCGGTGACGACGATTTCGTCGCGCGGCGAGTCGTCTTCCTCCTGCGCGGCGGCGGGCAGCGGCACCGCCAGCACGGCGGCACCGGCCAGACTTCGCCCGACTGCCATCCTCATCCGCCGCTCCACGTTCGTTGCGGCGACCGGGCTAGGGGCGGTTTCGGACCGAAGCGTGGCGAAAAGCGGCCAAGGCGCGGCGGACGCGCAAAAAGGGCCGGCCCCTCCCGAAGGAAGGACCGGCCCCGAGTCCGACACCCCGTTACGCCACCGGGGGTGCCGGAAACCGGTTAGCGGTTGCAGTAGCGCGGCGGGTCGGCCCGATCGATCGCCCGGCCGGCGACCGCACCGACGCCACCACCCAGGATGGTGCCGAGCAGGCGGTTGCCACGACCGGCAACGGTGTTGCCGAGCAGGCCGCCGGCGATCGCGCCGATCACCGTGCCGCCGTCGCCATTCTCGCAGCGCGCGCCGCGACGGTTGTACTGGCGGTCGCGATAATAGCCGCGGTCGCCGCGATATTCACGATAGCCGCGACCGTCGCGATAATCCCGCTCGTAGCGGTCCCCGCGCCAGCTCTGCGCCGAAGCGGCGGTCGGAGCGGCGGCGGTAGCGACCGTGGCAAGCGCGGCAGCGGCAAGCGTCAGCTTCTTGAACATGGGTCTTCTCCCTCAAAACTCGGTGACGGTGGTTGATCCCGTGTCGGGAAGTCCGTCTGTGATTTGGGGTATGCGCCGATTCGCTTGAGCCGATACTGAATGCGCCTGTTAGCTGCCGTTCATTATTCAGGCGGAACGGATGGCGAGATTTCGTCACTCCCGCGAAGGCGGGAGTCCATACACGCTGTCGTTAGCGACCCTGCCGCGCCGTCGGCGTTTAAGGATTCCCGCCTTCGCGGGAATGACGAACGTGGGGCGCCGAAACGACCCGCATCCTATGCGGGTTTTGCTTTAGTTCCCTCGCGCAAAACCCTATATACTCGCTATGGCAACGAACCCCAATCAGAACGACTACGGCGCAGATTCGATCAAGGTGCTCAAGGGGCTGGACGCGGTCCGCAAGCGCCCCGGCATGTATATCGGCGATACCGACGACGGCTCCGGCCTGCACCACATGGTGTTCGAGGTCAGCGACAATGCGATCGACGAGGCGCTGGCCGGGCACTGCGACCGCATCCTCATCACGCTGAACGCCGATGGCTCCGTCTCGGTCGAGGATAATGGCCGCGGGATTCCGACCGGCATCCACAGCGAAGAGGGCGTGTCGGCCGCCGAGGTCATCATGACCCAGCTGCACGCCGGCGGCAAGTTCGAGAACACCAACGACGACAATGCGTACAAGGTGTCGGGCGGCCTGCACGGCGTCGGCGTGTCGGTGGTGAATGCCCTTTCCGACTTTCTCGACCTGACGATCTGGCGCGACGGGCAGGAGCATTATATGCGCTTCCGCCGGGGCGATGCCGAAGCGCCGCTGAAGGTCGTCGGCCCATCGGAAAAGCGCGGCACCCGCGTGACGTTCCTGCCCTCGGCCGAGACGTTCAAGATCACCGAGTTCGATTTCGACAAGCTGGAACACCGCTTCCGCGAGCTGGCGTTCCTCAATTCGGGCGTGCGGCTGGTGCTGGTCGATGCCCGGCACGAGGAGCCGCGCGAGGTCGAGCTCTATTACGAAGGCGGGATCGCCGCGTTCGTGAAATATCTCGACCGGACCAAGAACCCGCTGATGCCCGAGCCGATCGCCATCAACGGCTTCCGCGACGATGTCGGCATCGACGTCGCGCTGGAATGGAACGACAGCTATTACGAGAACGTCCTCGCCTTCACCAACAACATTCCCCAGCGCGACGGCGGGACGCACATGGCGGCGTTCCGCGCCGCGCTGACGCGTACGCTCAACAATTACGCCGACAAGTCGGGGATGCTGAAGAAGGAGAAGGTCTCCCTCACCGGCGACGACATGCGCGAAGGGTTGACCGCGATCGTGTCGGTCAAGCTGCCCGATCCGAAATTCTCGTCGCAGACCAAGGACAAGCTGGTGTCGTCGGAGGTCCGTCAGCCGCTGGAAGCGCTGATGGCCGACAAGCTGGCAGATTATCTGGAGGAAAATCCGGGCAATGCGAAGGCGATCATCCAGAAGGTGATCGACGCCGCCGCCGCGCGCGAGGCCGCGAAGAAGGCGCGCGAGCTGACCCGCCGCAAGGGCGCGATGGACATCGCGTCGCTGCCCGGCAAGCTGGCCGATTGCCAGGAACGCGATCCCGCCAAGTCCGAACTGTTCTTCGTCGAGGGTGACTCGGCCGGTGGTTCGGCCAAGCAGGGGCGCGACCGCCATTTTCAGGCGATCCTGCCGCTGCGCGGAAAAATCCTGAACGTCGAGCGTGCGCGGTTCGACCGGATGCTCGCCAGCCGCGAGATCGGGACGATCATCACCGCGCTGGGCACCGGCATCCGCGACGATTTCAACATCGCCAAGCTGCGCTACCACAAGATCGTCATCATGACCGACGCCGACGTCGACGGCGCGCATATCCGTACGCTGCTGCTGACCTTCTTCTATCGCCAGATGCCCGAGATCATCGAGGCGGGGCACCTCTATATCGCCCAGCCGCCGCTGTATAAGGCGACGAAGGGCCGGTCGGAAGTGTACCTCAAGGACGACAACGCGCTCGACGAATATCTGGTCGAGGCCGGGGTCAGCGCGCATGTGCTGGAAAGCCCGGCCGGTGCGCGCAGCGGCGACGACCTGAAGGCGCTGCTGGGCCATGCGCGGCGGATGCGGACGCTGATGCGCTATGTCCCGCGCCGCTACGACATGGGCATCGTCGAGGTGCTGGCGCTGGCCGGCGTGCTGGATCCGGCGATCGGGCAGGCGGATCGCGATACGCGGTTGCAGGACGCGGTGTCGCGCATCGGCCGCACCGATGGCGAGGCGCAATGGACCGCGCGGGTGACCGAGGATGGCGGGCTGCAGTTCCAGCGCCGCTGGCGTGGCGTCACCGACACCCACAATATCGAACCGGCGTTCCTGCTGTCGGCCGAGGGGCGCAAGCTCCATGCGTTGGCGGCGGAGGAAGCGGCGAGCTATGCCGGCGTGTCGAAGCTGGTCAGTGCGCGCAGTGCCGGCGAAGCGGCTGCCGAAGGTGAGGAAGAGGCGCCTGCCGTTGCCGCGAAGGGCGAGACGCTGGTCGCGCGGCCGAGCCAGTTGCTCGACGCGATCCTGGCGGCCGGGCGCAAGGGCCTGTCGATCCAGCGTTACAAGGGGCTGGGCGAGATGAACGCCGAACAGCTGTGGGAAACCACGCTCGATCCGGCCAACCGGTCGATGCTGCGCGTCGCGATCGACCAGGCGGACGTGGCGGACGAGATCTTTACGCGGTTGATGGGCGATGTCGTCGAGCCGCGGCGGGATTTCATTCAGGAGAATGCGCTGAACGTGGCGAATCTGGACGTTTGACAGGCGGGGTTATGCCCGTTCTCCTTGAGCGTATCCCCGCGCAGGCGGGGATCCAGAGCCAAGGACGTTGCGCTTCGTAACCCTGGATCCCCGCCTGCGCGGGGATACGGTCTTTTGGTGGACGGGCGTTATCCACAGGGAAGCCGTACCCCGGCGGAGGCCGGGGTCCAGCTTCGGTGCGGTAGCGATGGAGTCGCGGACGTATCCCAACTGGACCCCGGCCTTCGCCGGCGTACGGCGGGGGTGAGGGTTGCTATCCTGGCCCCCAATCCGCTCGGTTCGAGCAGCTTCGAGCTTGTCGAGAAGCGTCCGTCGAGAACCCTGTGTTCGGGGCAACCCCTTCTCGACTTCGGTTCTCGACAGGCTCGAACCTGCGCTCGAAGCAAACGGGCGGGTAAGTGTCAGGGGCGGACAGGACGCTGGGGCAGAGGTAACTGCGAACCAGGAACCACTAATCCAGCGCCATCGCCTCCGCCGCCAGCGCCTCCGCCTCGACGAGCAGCGCGTCGTCGGCCGATCCCTGCGTCACGCGCTCGCGCCCGATCAGCACCAGCACCGGAACGGCAAGCGGGCTGACCCGGTCGAGCGTCACATGCCGAATGCGCGCCTGTGCCGTCTCCAGCAGTTTGGCCAGCCGCCCGACATCGGTCATCCGTGCGCGGGCGTCCTCCCATGCTGCCTGCAGCAGCAGGTGGCCGGGTTCGTATTTGCGCAACACGTCGTAGATCAGGTCGGTCGAGAAGGTGACCTGCTTGCCGGTCTTGCGCTTGCCCGGATGCTGGCGCTCGACGAGGCCACCGATCACCGCGACCTCGCGGAACGCGCGATTGAGCAGCGCCGACCCCTGTACCCAGTCGACGAATTCATGTTCGAGAATGTCGGGCGAAAACAGCGCGGCGGGGTCGGTGATCGGTTCGAGGCAATAGCAGGCCAGCGCATAGTCGTTCGAGACGAAACCGATCGGGTTCAGCCCCATCGCCTCCATCCGCCGGGTGATCAGCATGCCGAGCGACTGGTGCGCATTCCATCCTTCGAAGCTGTAGGCGACCATATAGTGCCGCCCGTCATGCGGGAAGGTTTCGACCAGCAATTCGCCCGGACGCGGCAGGACCGAGCGGCGCGACTGGATTTCCAGCCATTCGCGCACATCGTCCGGAAAGCGCGACCATTCCGATGGATCGGCGAGGAAGCCGCGCACGCGGTCGGCGAGGTTGGTCGACAGCGCCATGCGCGTGCCGCCATATTTGGGGATGCGCGCGGGCTTGCTGCTGGCGCGGACGACGAGGTCGGTCAGCTCGATCTTCTCCACTTCCAGGCTCATGCCGGCGAAGAAGAAGGTGTCGCCCGGCGACAGGGTGGAGGCGAAATATTCCTCGACCGTGCCGAGCCGCCGGCCGTTCTTGAACCGCACGTCGAGCGTCGGGGCGTCGACGATGATCCCAGCGTTGAGGCGATGCTGCGCGATGAAGGCGGGCTTGGTGACGGTCCATAGCCCGTCGCTGCCCAGCCGCAGCCGTTTGAACCGGTCATAGGCTTTGAGCGCATAGCCGCCCTCGGCGATATAGTGCAGCACGCGGTCGAACGTGTCGGCGTCGAGCGCCGAATAGGGGAGCGCGCCCTGCACCTCCGCCAGCATGTCGGCGGCGGCGAAGGGTTCGGCGCAGGCGCAGCCCATCAGATGCTGGGCGAGGACGTCCAACGCGCCGGGGCGGAAGATTTCGTGGTCAAGTTCGCCGGCCTCGACTGCATCCAGTGCCGCCTGCGCCTCCAGAAATTCGAAGCGGTTGCCGGGCACCAGCAGCGCCTTCGACACCTCGTCGAGCCGGTGGTTGGCGCGGCCGATGCGCTGGAGCAGGCGCGACGACCCCTTGGGCGCGCCCATCTGGATCACGCAATCGACATCGCCCCAGTCGACGCCGAGGTCGAGGCTGGCGGTGGCGACCAGCGCGCGCAGGCGGCCGTCGGCCATCGCCGCCTCGACCTTGCGTCGCGCCTCGCGGTCGAGGCTGCCGTGATGGACGCCGATCGGCAGCTGCGCGTCGTTCGCCAGCCACAAATCCTGGAAGATCAGTTCGGCGAGGCTGCGGGTGTTGCAGAAGACGATGGTGGTACGGTGGCGCTCGATTTCGCGCATCACCTGTTGCGCAGCATAGCGGCCGGAATGGCCCGACCAGGGGATGCGGTCCTGCGGCAACAGGATGCGAATGTCAGGGTCGGCGCCCGGCTCCCCCTGCACCAGCGTCACCGCATCGATATCGCCATGGGGGGCAAGCCATGCGCGATAGCCGTCCGGGTCAGCGACCGTCGCCGACAGCGCGACGCGACGCAGGGTCGGAGCATGGCGTTGCAGGCGGGTGAGGCACAGCGCCAGCAGGTCGCCGCGCTTGTCGGTGGCGAAGGCATGCACTTCGTCGATGACGATCGTGCGCAGCGACGCGAACAATCGGTCGGCATCGGGATAGGACAGCAACAGGCTGAGCGATTCGGGCGTGGTCAGCAGGATATGTGGCGGTTTGCTGCGCTGGCGCGCCTTGCGGTCGGACGGGGTATCGCCGGTGCGCGTCTCGACGCGGATGGGGAGGTCCATCTCGGCGATCGGGGTCAGCAGGTTGCGCTGCACGTCGACCGCCAGCGCCTTCAGCGGCGAGATGTAGAGGGTGTGGAGGCCTTCGCTCGGGCGCTCGATCAGGTCGGTGAGCGTCGGCAAGAAGCCGGCGAGCGTCTTGCCGGCACCGGTCGCGGCGACGAGCAGCGCGTGGCGGCCGGCGCGGGCGACGTCGAGCATGTCGCGCTGGTGGCGGCGCGGGGACCAGCCGCGTGCGGCGAACCAGTCGGCAAGGGGGGCGGGGAGGTCGCGCACTTCGCCTGATGTAGGGTGGCGCGGGGCGGGTGCAACGCGGGCCACCTGCCGTATCCCCGCGCAGGCGGGGATCCAGAGCCGCGAACGTTTGCGTCTGTGGCCCTGAACCCCCGCCTGCGCGGGGGTACGGTGGCTTGGCTGGGTCGGCGCTACACCGCCACCATCGGCGCGGGCTTCCCCGCTGCCACCCGCCACCTTGCCGTCGTCTCCGTCACGAATTCCGGCGTCGTGACGCTCGACACGGTACGGAACTGCGCGTCGGCATGGGTCGGCGTCAGAGTGAGCAGCAGATAGCCCTTGCGGTCCTGATCGCAGTAGCGGACCTCCGGCGCCCCCTTTTCGATCACCTTGCCGAGGCCCGGCAGCAGCGAGCCATAGGACGGGCTGGAAATCGCGGTCGCGCCGAATTCGTTGGCGACCAGCCGTCCGCTATCGTCGTGCAGGTCGTTGGCCCAGCCGGCATGGCTGTCGCCCGACAGGACGATCGGCCGCGACTTCGCGCGGCGGAACGCGGCGTAGAGCCGTTCGCGGGCCGGGGGATAGCCGTCCCAGCTGTCGAAATTGAACGGCAGGCCGGCGCGATAGCTGCGCTGCGCGGCGGCGATGCGCGGGGCATAGGCGGCGGGCAGGCGGTTGAGCATCGCGGCATAGCCCTCCGCCCCCAGCTCCTTGATGAGGTCGGGACCGGGCACCTTGGCCATCACCACTTGGTTGCCGAGCAGCTGCCACGGGCGCTTGTCCCGCACCGAGCGGGCCAGTTCGCGTTCGACCCAATCCTGTTGGCCGCGTCCCAGCAGTTCGCGATCCGGGCGGGCGCGGACCGCCATCATCGCGGCATAATCTTCGGGTTCGATGCCGGCGCCCTTGGGCGCGGCCTGTTCCGAGCGGGCGAGCAGGCGGGTTTCGACCATGACGAGGGTCGTCAGGTCGCCGAAATCGAAGCTGCGGTTGATCGCGGCCCAGGGCTGGCCGGGCTTGGGATCGCGAATCGGCATCCATTCGAAATAGGCCTGCATCGCCGCCGCCTTGCGCGCCGCCCAGTCGCCTTCGGTAGAGGGGGTATGGTTCTCCGCGCCGCCGACCCAGGCGTCGTTGGCGCTTTCGTGATCGTCCCACACGCAGATGAAGGCGGCGCGGGCGTGCGCCGCCTGCATCGCCGGGTCGCGCTTCACCTGCGCGTGACGGGTGCGGTAGTCGGCGAGCGTCACGATCTCATGGGCCGGTTCGGGCAGCCGGTCGAGCTTGCGGCCGATGTCGGCACCATAGCCCTCCGCGCCATATTCATAGATGTAATCGCCCAGATGCAGCACCGCGTCGACGCGCGGTTCGGCGGCGATCGCGGTATAGGCGTGCCAATATCCGCCGGGATAGAGCTGGCACGACACCACCGCGAGCGCGATCTGCGGCGTGGCGCCGCGCGGCAGGGTGCGGAAGCGGCCCTTGGGCGAGGCGGCGCCGTCGGGCGCGGTGAACCAGTACCAATAGTCGGTGCCGGGTTTCAGGCCGGTCGCCTGCACCTTGGCAGTGAAGTCGCGCGCCGCCCGCGCGGTCGTGCGGCCGGAGGTAAGCGCCGGACCGTCGCTGCTCGCGGCGACATGCCAGTCGAGTGCGATGTCGCCGCTATCCGCCGCCGCCGGCGTCGCGCGGGTCCACAGGATCGCACCGTCCGCCGCCGGATCGCCGCTGGCGACGCCATGCACGAACGTCGCGGACGCGGCGGCATGGGCGATGCTCGGCAGGGTCAGCGCGGCGCTGCTGCCCATCAGGCGGAGGGCGTCGCGGCGGTTCAGGGTCATGGGGCAGGGCCTTTGTCGAAACGATATGGCCGGCTTCCTATGCAGCCTATGCGACAGGTCCGTGACGTCATCGACCTGTCATGCCGCCCCCCTAGAGGCGCGCCGTCAATAAGGGGATATTGCATGAAATCGTGTCTGCGTTCGACCGTCGCCCTGCTCGCGATCGGTTGTTCGACCACCGCCTTCGCCCAGGCCAATGTCCAGCCGCAGGGGGATGATGCGGACGAGATCGTCGTCACCGCGCAGAAGGTCGAGCAGCGGATCGAGGACGTGCCGGTGACCGTGACGGCAGTGACGGGGCAGAAGATGGCGGACCTCGGCGTGTCGACGCTGGCCGATGTCGCGCAATATATTCCGGGGCTGGTCGTGCAGGAGCAGAGCGCGAACAATCCGGGTTTCGTCATTCGCGGGATCACGTCGGATTCGGGATCGGCGCAGCAGGGCGCGCGGGTCACCTTCTATTATAACGGCGTCGACATCAGCCGGTCGCGCGGGGCGTATCAGGACCTGTTCGACCTCGAGCGGATCGAGGCGGTGAAGGGGCCGCAGGCGACATTGTTCGGCACGGCGGCCGCGGTCGGTGCGGTGTCGATCCTGTCGGCCAAGCCCAAGCCCGGCTTTGCCGCCGACCTTGCCGGCTCCTACGGCAATTTCAACCGGACGCAGGTGTCGGGGATGGTCAATGCGGGCAATGACACGCTCGCCGCGCGCCTCGCCTTCGCGTACAAATATCGCGACGGCTATGTCCGCAATATCGCGGGCGACCCGAACGTCGCCAACCAGAATCAGGGCCGCGTCGATCAGGACGACCTGAACGGGCAGGACCAGCGGGGCATTCGCGGGTCGCTGCGCTGGACGCCGACCAACGCCGTCACCGCCGACCTCGTGCTGACCTATGACGGGCAGCGCAATCCGGGCACCGCGTTCAAGAGCCGCGCCTTCGCCCCGACCGGCGGGCAGACCGGCGATTACGGAACTGCCGAACTGTCGGGTTCGCCCTACTCGTTGGAAGTCCTGGGCAAGCGCAAGCTGGGCCTCGACCGCGATGTGTATGACGCCAACCTGACCGTATCGGTCGATCTGGGGCGCGGCGTCACCTTCACCACGGTCAACGGCTATCGCCGGTTCAACAGCCTCGAGACCTTCGACGCCGATGGCGGACCGGCATGGTATCTGGAGTTCGCCGAGGATGCGAAGGGCGACCAGTGGAGCCACGAAGGGCGCTTCAACTTCACCGGCGACAGGGCGCGGGCGTCGTTCGGATGGAACGCCTTCTTCGAAAACGGCTATCAGCGCGTGCCGTTCTCGACCGAAGAGGGAACCTATCTCGCCTGTTCGGTGAGCGGGGCATACGCGCCGATCCGTGGGCTTCTCAATCAGGCGGGCATCCCGACCGGTCCCAATTGCGTCGCGGCCAATGGCACGGTGCCGGGCGCGCGGGCGACGGCGGTGCTGTCGCGTGGGAGCCTGACCGAACTGCCCTATGCGGCGGAGTTCACCAATTTCGGCAATAACGACACCTATTCGATGTTCGCCGATGCGACCTGGATTCCGGTCCCTGCGCTCGAACTGACCGCCGGCGCGCGGGTGCTGATCGAGGATCGGCAGTCGGGCTATAGCTCGGTCCAGCCCTTCTCGCGGCTGCTGGCAGGCGCCGGGGTGTTCACCAGCCTGCTCGGCACCGCCAATACGAACGGCGCGAAGTTCGAGGCGCAGCACAGCTTCGCCGCCGTGCTGCCGCGCTTCAACGCACTGTTCCGCCTGTCCGATGCGGTCAACCTGTATGCCACGGTCAGCAAGGGTCGCCGCTCGCCGGTGGTGCAACTGGCCGCGGCGCGCACCGGCAGCAGCGCGACGGCGGGCGTGATCCCCGCGCTCCAGATCGTGCCCGAGGAACTGGTGTGGAACTACGAAGGCGGCATCAAGGGCCGCGTCGGACCGTTCAGCGGTGCGGCGTCGGTGTTCTACCAGCGCTATGACGGGTTCCAGGTGTCGGTGACCGAGAACGGCGTGACCACGACGCGCTCTGCGGGCAAGGCGGACAATCTGGGCGTCGAGCTGGAGGGCAATCTGCGCCTTGGGCAGATGCTGTCGCTGTTCGGCACCTTCGCCTATCTCGATGGCGGGATCGGCGACGATGCCACCAACGGCGTGTTCGCGGGCAATCGCTTCCGCTTGCAGCCGGACATGACCGCTTCGGCCGGGGCGAACCTGCGGGTGCCGATCGGGTCGGCGACCTTCTATGCCGTGCCGAACATGACCTACCGGTCGAAGGTGTTCTTCGAACTGCCGAACCGCGAGGCCATCTCGACGCCGGGCTACACGCTGTTCAACCTGCGCGCCGGCGTGGAGCTGGGCGAGCGGTTCACCATTGGCGGCTTTGCGCGCAACCTGACGAACGAGCGCTACCTGATCGACGCGGGCAATACCGGCGGCGGCTTCGGTGTGCCGACCTATATCCGGGGCGAGCCGCGTTTCTATGGCGTGGAGCTAGGGGCGCGGTTTTAAGCCAGTCCACTCGTCACCCCGGACTTGATCCGGGGTTCCGCTTCTTTCCCACGCTAGAAGAAGAAGCGGGACCCCGGCTCAAGGCCGGGGTGACGATAGCGTTGAAACACAAAAAAACGCCGGTGCCACGGATCTCGGCACCGGCGTCAGTTTCAGGGAGGTCAGAAGCTGAAGCGCGCGGTCGCCGAGATGGTGCGGCCGTTGATCGAACGGGCGCGGACGATGCCGTTGGCCGGGATCGCGCCTTCTTCCGCTTCGGTCAGGCCGATCGTGTCGAACAGGTTGTTCGCGTTGACCGAGAACTGGACCTGCTCCGCCGGGCGGAACTGCACGAAGGCGTTGACCTGCGTATAGCCCGGCAGCTTCAGCTGGTTGCTGTCCTGCGCATAGCTCGACGTGGTGCCGATGACGTTGGCACCGAGCGTGAACCGGTCGACGTCGATCTGCGGCGTGGCCGAGAAGACGAACTCCGCCTGGCGGCGCGGGCGGTTGCCGACCGTGCCGGGGTTGACCGCGTCGCTGACGATCTTCGCATCGATCCACGTGCCGCCGGCATTCAGGCTGAACGGACCGCGCTTGATGCTGCCCTCCAGCTCGATGCCATAGGCACGGTAGTTGCGGTCGAAGAAGCGCTGGGTCGTCGCCTCGAAATTCTGCTCCTCGGTCCGTGCCCAGAAGCCGGTGGCGTAGAAGGCAATGCCGTTCGCGCGGTACTTCATGCCGGCCTCGGCCTGGCGGACGATATCGACCGCCGCGTCGGCGTTGAGCAGGCCGCCGGTGGTGGTGCTGACGGCGGGTCCGAACAGGAGGCGGTCGGCATTGGCGCGCCCGCCACGGCTGTAGCGGCCGAACAGCGCGAGGTCGGGGCTGAGGCGATAGTTGGCGCCGAGCGAATAGGACCAGTAGTTGAAGTCGTAATCGACCGGCGCCGGGCTGCCCAGCGGGATGATCGCGACGCGGCGTTCGGCGTCCGCGATCACGCCGTCGCGGTTGATGTCGCGGGTGGTGATGCCGACGCGCCCGCCGCCCAGATCGGCGCCGGCCACGGTGCCCTTGGCCGATCCGAAGTCATAGCGGACCGACCCGTCGAGCGTCAGCGCGCCGCCCGACCAGTTGAGCGAGGCGAAGGGGGCGTTGGTGTCGTAGTTCAGGTCGTAGCTGCGACGGCAGCATCCGCCGAAATAGCTGGCGGCATAGCCGAACACGCCGTTCTGCGTGATCGAGGTGCCGACCGCGTTGCGGACGTTGACCAGCGCAGCATTGCCCCCGCCGACCACGTCGGACAGCAACGACGTCCACAGCCAGTCGGTGTCGATCGTCTGGCGCGACTTGTAGAAGCCGGCGGTGAGGCCGAGCGTCCCGCCACCCAGCGCAATGTCGTGGCTCAGGCGGAAATCGTTGGTGATGTTGTCGAGGCTGTTGAGCTTGGTGTCGAACACCACGATCTGCGCGAGCAGGCCGTTGCCGTTGAGCGTCGCCGGATTGGCGATCACGCGGCCGGCATTGGGGCCGGTGGCATAGCTGAGCGTCGAGCCGGCACCGGCCAGCGCGGTGGCGATGGTCGCCGCCGAATCCACATTCGCCGGGAAGTTCGAGATGAAGCGGCCGGAAATGTCCGAATAGCGGAAGCGGTTGGTGACGTTCCACCCCGCGGCCAGCTGGAACTGGGTTTCGAAGCCGACCGCCTTGACCAGCGGATGCTGGCCATCGCGGATGTCGTTGACGACGGGGTTGTTGTTGCCGTCCAGCGTCAGGTTGCGGGTGATGTTGGGCGAATGCAGCGTGTCGCGGTTGATCGAGAAGCCGGCGATCTCGCTGTATTTCGGATCGTCATTGGTGCCACTGACCCGGATCGGGTTGGGAAGATAGGCGATGGCGCGGTCGTCGAGATATTTGCCGTACAGCCGGACATAGCCGCCGGTGAATTCCTTGGTGACGTTCAGCTTGATCTGCCCGCCGCGATTGGCGTCATAGCCCGCCTCGCGCGGCCCTTCGCCGAAGCGGTAGAAGCCGCCGACATGGACGCGCAGCGTGTCGGACAGGTGCTTGCTGTACGAAAAGTCGGTGCGGAAATCGCGATAGTCGATGCCGGTCGCCCCCTGGATCACGCCGCCTTCGCGCTCGCCGGTGTCG
Source organism: Sphingomonas sp. ABOLH (assembly GCF_003951715.1). Classification (NCBI taxonomy): domain Bacteria; kingdom Pseudomonadati; phylum Pseudomonadota; class Alphaproteobacteria; order Sphingomonadales; family Sphingomonadaceae; genus Sphingomonas; species Sphingomonas sp. ABOLH. The sequence continues at coordinate 29,044 of NZ_QQWV01000044.1, forward strand.
GAGATCATGTTGATCACGCCGCCGGGCGAGTTCGACGCGAAGGTCGAGGCGGAGCCGCCGCGAATGGCCTCGACCCGGGCGACGTTCAGGTCGGCGCGCAGGAAGATGTCGGCATTGCCGAAGGTGATGTCGCCATATTCGAGGATGGGGAGGCCGTCTTCCTGCAGCTGCAGGAACTTCGACCCGCCCGAGGCGACCGGCAGGCCGCGCACCGCGATATTGGCATTGCCTTCGCCGCCCGAGCTTTCCGAACGGACGCCGGGGATGTTGCGGAACAGTTCGGCGACCGAGCGCGGTGCGTTTGTCTGGAGCGCTTCCTGGCCCAGCGAGCTGACCGAGACCGAGCTGTCGAGCCGGTTCTGGCCGCGCGCGACGCCAGTGACGATGATGTCGGCATCATCGGCGGGGGCGGTATCGTCGGCGGGCTGGGCGGTATCGGTCGCGGGCACATCGGCGGTCTGCGCCAGCACGGGCAGCGGCAGCGCAAGGGCGGTCGACGCGAGCAGAATATGGAACGCCTTCATGGTCCCCTCCTTGGGAAATGGTCCGGCGATTACCGGTTCACGAATCGCAAATAATCGGCATTGCAAACGATTGCAACGTTCTTGTTCATAGCTATTGCAAAGGATTGCATAACTTGTTGCACCAGAGCCACATTGCTGGTCGCGAGGGGTGGCGTCATCGTTCGGTCATGGCCGCGTAACCGGTCTGCCATGCGGGCGCGGCAGGGGCTCGGCCCGGAGGGAAGCTGGGGCGCTTCCAGGGGAACAAGAACACATGGTTGCTGATTTTGCGCGGTCCTCGCAGGGCCTTTTCATGCGTGCACTGCTGAGCGGTGCGGCGTTCCTGCCGACAGCGGCGCTCGCCGGGCCGACCGAAGAGGTGCCGGTAGCGGTCGATCCGAGCCCCGCCGATGACGAGGGCCAGGAGATCGTCGTACGCGGCAGCCGCCCGATCGCCGAATCCGAAGCCGCCGCGCTGGAAATCCAGCGCAACAGCCCGGCGCTCGTGTCGGTCATCGCCTCCGACGCGGTCGGTCGCCTGCCCGACCAGAATATCGCCCAGGCGATCAGCCGCCTGCCCGGCGTCGCCGTCGAGCGTGACCAGGGCCAAGCGCGCTACGTCAACCTGCGCGGCGCTCCCAAGAAATGGACCACGCTGTCGTTCGACGGCGTCAACGTCGTCAGCCCCGAAGGCCGCGCCGCCCGCTTCGATTCGATTCCCTCGGCGATCGCCAAGCAAATCATCGTGCGCAAGGCGGTGACCCCGGACATGGTCGGCGAGACGATTTCGGGCAATATCGACATTATCACCCGTTCGGGGTTCGATCAGGACGGTTTTCATGTCGCGGGCAAGGCCGGCTATGGTCTGGTCGAGCTGGGCGACCGGCGCGAGTTCGAAGGGTCGCTGGTCGTGTCCGACCGGTTCGACACCGGCATCGGCGAATTCGCCGTGTCGTCCTCGGCCAGCCTGTATCGGCGCGGCATGGTGACCGACAATTTTGAAACCGATTGGGAAACGGTCGAGCAGGACCGCCGTCCCGGCGCCGCCGACCGCATCTGGGCCCGCGAGACCGAGAACAAGCTCTACCGCCTCGTCCGCAAGAATTATGCGCTGTCGACCCGGCTCGACTGGAAGCCCGCGCCTGGCCACCGCATCTATGCCGAGACGATCTATTCGGCGTTCCAGGACGACGAACAGCGCAACAACTATATCTTCGACCTCGACGATCAGCAGTCGCGCGTGCCGATCGGCACCGCCGCGTGCACCGTCAACGCGACGCCGCCGGCCGGCACCACCGGCTATGCCGATATCTGCACCGGGAACACCCCGCTGCGCGGCACCGTCTATGGCATCGACCTGAATTCCAACTTCACCGTGCGCGCCTACAAGCAGTCGGTGTTCACCAACACGCTGGGCGGCGACCATGATCTCGACACGTGGCGCGTGTCGTGGCGGGCCAACTATACCCGGTCGATCGACGACCGGACGCAGCCGGCGCAGCTGAACTATGACAGCCCGTCCTTCGGCACCAACGGCGCCAATGCCGCCAACCGGCTGACCGTCGCCTATGACCTGACCGATCCGCAACTGGCGCGCGTGCAGCTCTATCGCACGATCCGCAACGCCAACGGCACCTTCGCCCGCGGCGACCGGGTGACCGCGATCGAGGATTTCCCGCGCTCGCTTGCCCGCCTGCGCTCGCTGATCGCCGCCGACACCACCGACGCCTATACCGCGCGGCTCGACCTCAGCCATGACGTCGACGGGCTGCTGGGCGAACGGACGACCTTC
>NZ_QQWV01000045.1:0-30832 GCF_003951715.1 Sphingomonas sp. ABOLH
CCGTTGCAAGCCCGCACCCTCTGGGTGATCCATGAAACGCGCCCCTCGCAGCCTTCAACACCATGTTTTATATAGGAAATATAATGGTCAGGACAGCGAAATCAGCGCCTTACTTGGGAAATGTGGGAGAAGATCGATGCCAGCCGCCGGCCGGGCAGGGCGGCCGCCTCATGCGCCAGATCGGCCAGCAGCGCCTGCATCCATGCCGCCTGGTCCACGCTCTCGCGAACATGGCTGTTGAAGTCGCAATAGGGGCATTTCGACACGCAGAACGGCCAATGGACGTACAGTGCGAGGGGTGCTTGGTCGGGCTGCATCGCCGTCCCATATGGGCGCGATGCGAGCGATACAAATGCTGATGGCGGCGCTGTTGCTCGGCGCCTGTTCCGCCGGACCCAATCACGTGCCCGAGCGGGTGGTCGAACCCCGTGCGTTCGACGGCAGCGCGCCGCGCGGGCCGGCGCTGCTGCGCCAGGCGATGGAGGCCGGGCATCGCGCCGTGCGGGCGCAGGCGGGCCTGCCGCCGCTTGCCTGGGACCCGGCGCTGGCGCGCGATGCGCAGGCCTATGCCGACACGCTCGCCACGACCCGCCGTTTCGAACATTCGCCGCAACCGCGCGGGGTGCCCGAACAGGGCGAGAATCTGTGGACCGGCACGCGCGGCGCCTATCGCTATGCAGAAATGGTCGGGCATTGGGTCGCGGAAAAGCGCGACTATGTCCCCGGCATCCTGCCGGCGGTGTCGCGCACCGGCCGGTTCGAGGATGTCGGCCATTATACCCAGATCATGTGGCGCGCGACCCAGCGGTTCGGCTGTGCCGAGGCGAGCAGCGCGAAGGACGACTATATCGTCTGCCGCTATGTCCCGGCCGGCAATTATGTCGGGCAGCGCGCCTTCTGATCCGCGTCAGGGATTGCGGACGACCGCCAGCTTGTTGCCCGCCGGATCGCGGAGATAGGCGGCATACCAGTTGGGGCCGTAGGCGGGGCGTGGCCCCGGCGGACCTTCGTCGCTGCCGCCCTGTGCCATCGCGGCGGCGTGGAAGGCGTGAACCTCCTCCCGGCTGTCGACGAAGAAGCCGATCATCGCGCCGTTGCCGGGCGTGGCGGGGCCGCCGTCGAACGGCGTGGCGGCCCACAGGACGAAGCCTTCCCCGCTGCCGCCCTTCGAATAGCCGCGCCAGCCGGGGAAATCGGCATGGCTGCTCCACCCGATCGTGGCCAGCACCGCGTCGTAGAATGCATGGGACACCGCCGGGTCGACCACGCCGACCGTCGCATATACGCTCATCGTCCATCCTCCCGTTATTATGCGGGCAGGATAGACTTGTTACGCGAACGTATCAAGAACGAATGTGGATCATCCGCGCGCGCCGGCGATCATCTTCGCGGCGATATGGCGTACCGCATCGTCATTCTTGTCGCCGCCATGGGTCGGGTCGCCCAGCTTGTCGAGGCTGGCCTCCAGCGAGTCGAGCAGGCCCGGATGCTGCTGTTCGACATAGCGCATCGTCCAGAACAGGAGATGCTCGACCGCGATCTCGCGGTGGCGGGTTTCGGTGATCGCGTCGGACATCGGATTTCCTTTCGGGGCGTCCAATGTTCGGGGCGGGGCGGGCGTTCCAGCCTTGCGGTAATCAGGCTGTTTGTACCCCCGCGCAGGCGGGGGTCCAGAGCCATGGACGTCGTCCTCTGTTACCCTGGACCCCCGCCTGCGCAGGGGTACGGTTCGGATGACATCAAAACACCGCCTTCACCAGCTGCGCGAACGCATCGGCGCGGTGGCTGATCGCATGCTTGTGGTCGGGATCGATCTCGCCATAGCTCTGGTCCATGCCGTCCTGGACGAACATCGGGTCGTAGCCGAAGCCATGGTCCCCGCGCGGCGGCCATACCAGCTGTCCGTCGACGCGGCCCTCGAACCATTCGACGTGCCCGTCGGGCCATGCCAGCGCCAGCGCGCAGACGAAATGCGCGGCGCGGCTGTGCTCCGGCCCGGTCGCCTGCATCCGTTCCTCGACCAGCCGCATCGCCGCGTCGAAATCCTTCGACGGGCCGGCCCAGCGGGCGGAAAAGATGCCCGGATCGCCGTTCAGCGCCTCGACGCACAGGCCGCTATCGTCGGCGAGCGCGGGCAGGCCCGACAGGTCGGCGGCCTGCAACGCCTTCAGCTCGGCATTGGCGACGAAGGTCGTGCCGGTTTCCTCCGGTTCGGGCAGGTCGAGTTCGCCGGCCGAAATCGGGGTGACGCCGTACGGGCCGAGCAGTGCCGCGATCTCGCGGATCTTGCCCGGATTGTGGCTGGCGATGACGAGCTTGCCGGGGGTCAGCTTGCGGATCGCCTGCGGCTCCTTGCCCTCGCCGCTCATCGACCGGTCGCCCGCAGTTGTTCGGCGAAAATGCGCCCGCAGCCGATGCGGGCGAGGCGCAGCAGACGCAGCAGCGCCTCCTCGTCATAGCACGCCCCTTCGGCGGTCGCCTGTACCTCGGCGATGTTGTTGTCGCTGGTCAGCACGAAGTTCGCATCGGCATCGGCGGCCGAATCCTCGATATAGTCGAGGTCGAGCACCGGCGTGCCCTGATGAATGCCGCAGCTGACCGCGGCGACCTGGCGGCTGATCGGATCGACTTCCAGCTTGCCTTCGCGCAGGAGGCCATCGACCGCGAGGCGCAGCGCCACCCATGCGCCGGAGATCGAGGCGGTGCGGGTGCCGCCATCGGCCTGGATCACGTCGCAGTCGAGCGTGATCTGCCGTTCGCCCAGCGCCTTCAGGTCGACGACCGCGCGCAGCGAACGCCCGATCAGCCGCTGGATCTCCTGCGTGCGGCCCGACTGCTTGCCCTTGGCCGCCTCACGGCTGCCGCGGGTATGGGTGGCGCGGGGCAGCATGCCGTATTCGGCCGTGACCCAGCCTTCGCCCTTGCCGCGCAGCCACGGCGGTAGCCGCTCTTCCAGCGAGGCGGTGACCAGCACCTTGGTATCGCCGAAGCCGATCAGGCACGAACCCTCCGCATGGCGGGTGAAGTTCGTTTCGATCGTGATGGCACGCATTTCGTCGGGGGTGCGGCCGGATGGGCGCATGGGAGTCTCCTGAAATTTCCTCAGCCCTAGCCGTCCGTTCATCGCCGCGCCAGCCACGGCGCGTTAGGCAAAGGGAACGGGGTCGCAACGAATGGCCCCGGAACAGGGAGCGACTGATGCGAAAAATGGCGCTGGCGATACTGCCGATGCTGGGCGGGTGCGTGATGGCGGGCGGCAATACGACCACCCAAACGGCCCCGGTGGCGATCGAGCGCGAGACGATCAGCTATGAAACCTCGCGCTGTTTTGGGACCTGTCCGGTCTACCGCGTTACGGTCCAGCCCGATGGGACCGGTGTGTTCGAAGGGCGCCAGTTCACGAAGGTCGTCGGCACCCGCAACTTCCGCGCCACCCCGGCGCAATATCGTGCCTTCGCCGCGAAGCTGCAGCCCTATCGTCCGCAAGGCGAGCAACTGATCCAGCCGGGCCAGCCGGGATGCGGGCAGGTGGCGACCGACATGCCCTCGGTCGATATCCGCTGGAACGAGCCCTCGGGCGCGTCGCAGCATCTGTCGCTCTATTATGGTTGCCGGATGCACGATCAGGCGATGAACGAAGCGCTGCGCTCGGCCCCGAACGAGCTGCCGATCCGCGAGTTCATCGAGGCGCCGTAAGCTCCTCCCCATGAATGGGGAGGAACCGGGTTCCGCTCGCGGCTTCGTCGCCCTACATTCCCCCCATGGCCCAACCGATCCATGAACTGACCGACCGCGCACGCGACGTGTTTCGGATCGTGGTCGACAGCTATCTCGCCACCGGGGCGCCGGTCGGATCGCGCACCATCGCGCAGCTTTCGGGTTTGAACCTCTCCCCCGCCTCGATCCGCGGCGTGATGCAGGACCTCGAGGAGGCCGGGCTGCTCGCCGCGCCGCATGTCAGTGCGGGACGGATGCCGACCGAAACGGGCCTCCGCCTGTTCGTCGACGGCATGATGCATGCGATGGAGCCATCGGCGCAGGAGCGCGCGACCATCGCCGCGCAGGCGGACAGTGCGGGGCCGGTCGAGGAAGCGCTGGCCGGCACCGCCGCTGCGCTCTCCGGCCTGTCGGCGAGTGCCGGCGTCGTGCTGGTGCCCAAGCGCGAGCCGGTGCTGCGGCAGGTATCGTTCGTGCCGCTGTCGGGCACGCGCGCTCTGGCGGTGCTGGTCGGTGCCGACGGTTCGGTTGAGAACCGCGTGCTGGAAACGCCGGGTGCCAGTCCGGCCGCGCTGGTCGAGGCGGGCAACTACCTGACCGCACGGCTGTCGGGTTTGACGCTCAGCGAGGCGCGATCCCGCATCCTGCGCGAGATCGGGCAGGAACGCGCCGAACTGGATGCCGCCGCCCGTGCGCTGGTCGAACGCGGGCTCGTCATGTGGAGCGAGGATGGCGACCACCGCCCGGTGCTGATCGTGCGCGGGCAGGCGCGGCTGATCGACGATGCCGCCAGCCACGACCTCGACCGCGTGCGGCAATTGCTCGACGAGCTGGAGGGCAAGGAGGAGATCGCCCGGCTGCTCGAATCGGCGCAGGACGGCGACGCCGCGCGCATCTTTATCGGCTCGGAAAACAAATTGTTCGCATTGACCGGATCGTCGGTCATCGCCAAGCCGGTCCGTGCGCTGGACGGGCGCGTGGTCGGCGTCGTCGGCGTGATCGGGCCTGTCCGGTTGAACTATGCGCGCGTCGTGCCCATGGTGGATTTCACTGCCGCGACACTGGCGCGGCTGCTCGGTTGATTGGACAAGAAGAGACCCGAATGAACGACACCCCCGCCAACGACGATACGAACGACCTGCGCGAAGCCACCGCAGAGGCCGCACCCGAAGTCGCCGAAGCGGACCGCCTCGCCGAACTGGAAGCCAAGCTGGCGGATTCGCAGGCGGAAACCCTCTACGCCCGCGCCGATCTGCAGAATGTCCGTCGCCGCGCCGAAAAGGAAGTGGCCGATGCCCGCGCCTATGCCGCGACCGCGTTCTCGCGCGACATCCTCTCGGTCGCCGACAATCTGTCGCGCGCCTTGTCGGCGATCCCCGACGACCTGCGCGGCGACGACCGGCTGAAGGGCCTGATCACCGGCCTCGAAGCGACCGGCCGCGAACTGGAAAGCGTGTTCGGCCGTCACGGCATCACCAAGTTGGTATCGGTCGGCGAACCGCTCGACCCGAACAAACATCAGGCGATGTTCGAGGTGCCGTCGGCCGATGCGAAGCCCGGCACGGTCGTGCAGGAAATCCAGACCGGCTACATGATCCGCGACCGGCTGCTGCGCCCGGCGCTGGTCGGCGTGGCCAAGGCGCCGGAGGGCGGGGCCTGAACGACTCGGTCCAGCCCGACCTTGCCACCCCGCCGCGGTTCGAACGCATCGTCCAACCCGAGGCGATCGTCGACCGCGGCGCGTTGAATGCGGCACTTTCGGCACTTTCCGGCGAGGGACGGGACGGCGTGGCGCTGCGGCGCGCGGCGACCGCGGTGCTGCGCGACGCGATGGCGCAGGGCCGCGCGGAGATCGAGCGGCGGCTGCGCGCCAATCCCAGCCACGGGCTGGAGACGGCGGCCGCCTATGCCTATCTGACCGATGCGATCCTCGTCGCGCTGATCGGCTTCATCGTCGAGCGCGTCCATCCCAACCACAATCCGACCGCCGCCGAGCGCATGACGCTGATCGCGGTCGGCGGCTATGGCCGGGGCGAGATGGCGCCGCATTCGGACGTCGATATCGGCGTGCTGACCCCGTGGAAGCAGACGCCCTGGTCCGAACAGGTCATCGAATCCACGCTGTACGCGCTATGGGACCTGGGGCTGAAGGTCGGCCATTCGTCGCGCTCGCTCGACGAAATGGTGCGGCAGGCCAAGGGCGACGTGACCGTGCGCACCGCATTGGTCGAGGGACGCTATGTGTGGGGCGACACCGCGCTCTATGCAGAGGCGGCGCAACGCTTCAAGACCGAGGTGCAGGAAGGGACCGCGCGGACCTTCATCGCCGAAAAACTGGCCGAACGCGATGCGCGGCACAAGAAGCTGGGCGACACGCGCTATGTCGTCGAACCCAATGTGAAGGAAGGGAAGGGCGGCTTGCGTGACCTGCACGCCCTCTTCTGGATCGGCAAATATGCCTATAACGTCCGCCGCGCCGCCGATCTGGTCCCCGCCGGACTGCTCAGCGCGCCGGAGCTTCGCAAGTTCAACCGGGCCGAGGATTTCCTGTGGGCGGTGCGCTGTCACCTGCACCTTATTACCGGGCGTGCGGAGGAGCGGCTGACCTTCGACGTGCAGACCGAGATCGCGACGCGGATGCGCTATAGCGACCGGGTCGGCAAATCGCGCGTCGAACGCTTCATGCAATATTATTTCTTGCAGGCGAAGCGGGTCGGCGACCTGACCGGCATGTTCCTCAGCCATCTCGACGAAACCTATGCCGCGCGGGGCAGCCGGTTCGGCTTTCCCCGGCTGCGGCGTCGTCCGCGCCGGCTGCATGGCTTCGTGCTGGATCGCGGGCGCCTTGCGCTGCCTAAGGACGATTTCTTTGCCGAAGACCCGGTCCGGCTGATCGAGATCTTTGCGCTGGCCGATCTGCACGGGCTGGAAATCCATCCGTTGGCGATGCGCGCGGCGTCGCGCGATGCACGACTGGCGGCGCAGGTCCGCTCGCACCCGCGCGCCAACCAGCTGTTCCTCGACGTGCTGACCTCCCCGCGCGATCCCGAGCTGGTGCTGCGCTGGATGAACGAATGCGGCGTGTTCGGCCGTTTCATTCCCGATTTCGGCCGCATCGTCGCGCAGATGCAGTTCGACATGTACCACCATTATACGGTGGACGAGCATACCATCCGCATGATCGGGCTGCTGTCGCAGGTCGAACGCGGCATCTGTCGCGAAGAGCATCCGCTGGCGACCGCGCTGTTCGGTGGCATCGTCCAGCGCCGCGCGCTGTTCGTCGCGGTGCTGTGCCACGACATCGCCAAGGGGCGCGGCGGCGACCATTCGATCCTGGGCGCGGAGGTTGCGGAACGGCTGTGCCCCCGCCTCGGCCTGACCCCGGCGGAGACCGAGACGGTCGCGTGGCTGGTGCGCTATCACCTGTTGATGTCGGCGACCGCGTTCAAGCGCGACCTGTCGGATTTCAAGACGATCCTCGACTTCACCAGCATCGTCCAGTCGCCGCAGCGCCTGCGCATGCTGCTGGTGCTGACCGTGGTCGATATCCGCGCGGTCGGGCCGGGGACGTGGAACGGGTGGAAGCGGCAGTTGCTCACCACCCTGTTCGAAACCGCCGAGGAGGTGCTGCGCCTCGGCCATAAGCAGCGCGGCCGGGACGAACGCATCGCCGAGAAGCAGGAAACCCTGTGCCGGACGCTGGGTTGGGACAAGGACACGCTGGCCGCCTATGTCCGCCATCTGCCGCCGGCCTATTGGATCGCCGAGCCGGACGACGTCATCGCCGCCAATGCGCGCATGGTCGACCAGTCGGGCGACACCCGCCTGACGATCGACACCAGCGTCGACGAGGATCGCGGCGCGACGCTGGTGACGGTCCACGCCGCCGACCATCCGGGGCTGTTCTATCGCATCGCCGGCGCGATCCATGCGGCGGGCGGCAACATCATCGACGCGCGCATCCACACGACCCGCACCGGCATGGCGCTCGACAATTTCCTCGTCCAGAATCCGCTCGGCGGGCCGTTCGACGAAGCCGGGCAGTTGCAGCGGTTGAAGACCGCGATCGCCGACGCGCTGGCCAACCGCATGAAGCTGAACGACCGGCTGGCCGCCAAGCCATTGTCGCGACCGCGCGCCGAGGCGTTCCCGATCGAGCCCAACGTGTTGATCGACAATGCGGCGTCGAACCGCTTCACCGTGATCGAGGTCAATGCCCGCGACCGGCCGGCGCTGCTCCATCATCTGGCACAGGCGCTGTTCCAGTCGAAGGTGACGCTGCATTCAGCGCACGTCGCGACCTATGGCGAGCGCGCGGTCGACACCTTCTATGTCACCGACCTGACCGGCGACCGGATCACCGGGCAACTGCGGCTGAAATCGCTCGAACGGCGGATGCTGGATGCAGCGGCGGGCAAGGAATTTGCCGGCTTCGTGTAATTCCTTGCGATTCAGTAGGAATTAAGCTACTTCCTTCCGTATGGACTTTCTGATCCTGCTGTTCTTCGCAGCCGCCGTCGCGATCGTGATCGCCGTTATTGCCGTTATTGCCGTTACCGCCGATACCCGGGAGCGCCGCCGGGCCGATGTCGGCGACGGGACAGGGTGGTTCGATTTCGGGGATGGCGGCGGATCATCCGACTGCGGCAGCAGCGATGGCGGCGGTTGTGACGGCGGGGGTGGCGGCGACTGACCCGTCGCCGCATCCCGATCACGCTCTCTGTCGGACCCGAGCGCCGCAGGACAGCTCGGCGCGGATCGCCGCCACTTCCTCGAGCAACCGGTTGATCTGTGCTTCGGCGCGCAGGTTGGTTTCATAATCCATCCGCGCCTCCAGCCGGTCCTTCGCCGCCTGCCGGTTCTGGCTCATCATGATGATCGGCGCCTGCAACGCTGCCAGCATCGACAGCATCAGGTTGAGGAAGATGAACGGGAACGGGTCGAACGCCCGCGCGCCGAGGATGATGGTGTTGAGCACCGACCATCCGACCAGGAACAGGCAGAAGGCGGTGATGAAGCCCCACGACCCACCGATCGCCGCGACGCGGTCGGCCAGGCGTTCGCCCAGCGTCATCGTATCGTCGAACGCGGTGTTGAGATCGCGCACCGAACCGGTGCGGCGGAAGGGTTCGGTCAGGAACCGGATGGTGATGTTCATGCTATGCACCTCGCGCGATGCGACCGGCCGCGCCGGCCGATCCCCCGCGAGGCGCCCCAACGATCAGGCAATACGCGGTGACGGCCGGTGCGGCTTGGTCGATCGACTGGAATCGTTGTTGGACATGGACCCTGTCTCGGGACGTTGGCGGAAAGGGACGGTCGGATCGTCCGAGCGCGCGGATGCGCCTGTCGGGCGAGTCGGTCAAGGCGGAGAAACATGAAAAAGCCGTCATGTTCGCGGAGGGAACATGACGGCTTTGGTGTCGGCAAACTTGCCCTGTTCGTCACTCCCGCAGAGGCGGGAGTGCATAAACGCTATCGTCGCGGCTCCTGCCGAACCGCTAGCGTGTATGGATTCCCGCCTTCGCGAGAATGACGAGTGGAGAAACGTGCCCCGCCGTTACTTCGGTGCCAGCACCATCAGCATCTGGCGGCCTTCCATGCGCGGATAGGCTTCGACCTTGGCGATTTCCTGCGTCGCTTCGGCGACCCGCTGCAACACCGCCATGCCGAGCTGGCCGTGGCTCAGCTCACGACCGCGGAAGCGCATCGTGACCTTCACCTTGTCGCCCTCGGTGATGAACTGCTCGACCTTCTTCATCTTCGTATCATAGTCATGATCGTCGATGTTCGGACGCATCTTGATCTCCTTGATCTCCTGCGTCTTCTGGGTCTTGCGGGCGAGGTTCGCCTTCTTCTGCGCCTCGTACTTGAACTTGCCCACGTCGAGGAACTTCGCGACGGGCGGGTCGGCGTTCGGCGACACTTCGACCAGATCGAGCCCGACCTCGGCCGCCTGCGCGATCGCTTCGCGCGTGTACATGACACCCAGATTCTCGCCCTCGTGATCGATCACGCGGACCTTCGGGCTCTGGATGAACTCATTGAATCGGGGGCCGTTCATCGGCGGCGGCGCATTCGGGCGACGCATCATGGGCGGACGGATAGGTGCTGCTCCTGTAGTTGTCGAAAGTCCTATATAATCAATCTTGCGCGGTTACGAAAGGTTCCGCGCAAGATCGGGGGCAAGTGCCTCTGCCTTCAGCATCGCGACCAGCTTGTCGAGGCCGATGACCTGCTGCCCCTGGCTGCCGAGGCGACGCAGCGCCACGGTGCGCTCCTCCGCCTCGCGCTTGCCGACGACGACCAGCGCCGGAACCTTGGCGAGCGAATGTTCGCGCACCTTGTAGTTGATCTTTTCGTTGCGCAGATCGGTTTCGACGCGGATTCCGGCGGCCTTGAGCGCTGCGGCGACCTCGTTCGCGTAATCGTCGGCGTCCGAAACGATCGTCGCGACCACCGCCTGCACCGGCGACAGCCACATCGGCATTCGCCCGGCATGATGTTCGATCAGGATGCCGAGGAAGCGTTCGAACGTGCCGAGGATCGCGCGGTGGAGCATCACCGGGCGGTGGCGGTTGCCGTCCTCACCCACATAGGTCGCATCGAGTCGTTCGGGCAGCACGCGGTCCGACTGGATCGTGCCGACCTGCCACGTCCGCCCGATCGCGTCGGTCAGGTGGAATTCCAGCTTCGGCGCATAGAAGGCGCCTTCACCCGGCAGTTCCTCGAACTTGTCCTTGATGTCCTGCGACAGGTTCGACGACAGCACCGCCTCGCGCAGCTCCGCCTCGGCCTTGTCCCACATCGCGTCCGACCCGAAGCGCTTCTCGGGGCGCAGCGCCAGCTTCACCGCATAATCGGTGAAGCCCAGATCCTGATAGACCGAGTCGAGCAGTTCGCAGAAGTCGCGGACTTCCTCGATCAGCTGGTCCTCACGACAGAAGATGTGCGCGTCGTCCTGCGTGAACTGGCGGACGCGCATGATGCCGTGCAGCGCGCCATGCGGTTCGTTGCGGTGGCAGCAGCCGAATTCGGCCATGCGGATTGGCAGGTCGCGATACGACTTGATCCCCTGGCGAAAGATCAGGACGTGCGCCGGGCAGTTCATCGGCTTCAACGCCATCATGTCGGCATCGGCGCTGACGATCGCGCCCTCGTCCTCGGTATTCGGGATTTCGTCGGGCACCACGAACATATTCTCGCGATATTTGCCCCAATGGCCCGACTGTTCCCATTGCCGCGCATCCATCAACTGCGGCGTCTTCACTTCCTGATAGTCGTGGGCGTCCAGCCGGCGGCGCATATACGCCTCCAGCTGCCGCCACATCATATAGCCGTTGGGGTGCCAGAACACCGACCCCTGCGCTTCGGACTGGAGGTGGAACAGGTCCATCTCCGCGCCCAGCTTGCGATGGTCGCGCTTGGCCGCTTCCTCCAGCCGGGTGAGATGCGCGTCGAGCTGCTTCTTCGACAGCCAGCCGGTGCCGTAGATGCGGCTGAGCATCGCATTCTTCTGGTCGCCGCGCCAATAGGCGCCCGACACGCGGGTCAACTTGAACGCCGCCGGATCGAGCTTGGCCGTCGATTCGAGGTGCGGACCGCGACACATGTCGAGCCATTCGCCCTGGCGATAGATGGTCAGTTCCTCGCCCTCGGGCAGTTCGGCGGCCCATTCGGCCTTGAACGTCTCGCCCTGTGCGGTCCAGCGGTCGATCAGCTGCTGGCGCGTGACGACCTCGCGTTCGAACTTTTCGCCCTTCGCGATGATCTTGCGCATCTCCGCCTCGATCAGCGGCAGGTCCTCGTCGGTGAACATGCCGCGGCCGGGGGCAGGGGCGAAGTCGTAATAGAAGCCGTCGTCTGTCGCCGGACCGAAGGTGATCTGCGTGCCCGGATACAGCGTCTGCACCGCTTCGGCGAGGACGTGGGCGAAGTCATGGCGGTGGAGTTCCAGCGCGTCCGCTTCGTCCTTCGCCGTCACGAGCGCCAGCGAGGCGTCGCCGTCGAACGGCCGGTTCAGGTCGCGCACCTGCCCGTCGACCCGCGCGGCGATCGCCGCCTTGCGCAAGCCCGGCGAGATCGCGGCGGCGATGTCTGCGGGAGTAGTGCCCGGCATCACCTCACGGACGGCACCGTCGGGAAGGGTGATGCGGAACATTGCGGACATGAAGGAACACCTGGAATGTCGGAGGATAAACGCCTGTCGGTTAGCCGCTGGGCGCGGGGAGGGCAAGGACACGCGCTTGTCCGTTGCCGACGTCGTCCTTCCGGCGAAGGCAGGAATCCATGGATGCGGGCCGGCCGCGTAGAGTCGTGAACACCCGACACAATGGATTCCGGCCTTCGCCGGAATGACGACCAGGGTGGGCGGTGCTACTCCACCGCCGCGCCTGAGTCGGTATAGGTGATCCGGATCCGCACCCAGCTGCCGATCAGCGGCTTGCCGCCGACGCGCGGGGGCAGGATGCGGAACTGCCACGCCGCCTGCCGCACCGCGCCGGCCAACCCCGATCCGCGCGCCGACTGGCCGATCTCCCGGCAGTCGGTCACCTGGTTGTTGGGGATGGTGCGGCAGGCGACCTCGCCCCAGCCGGGTCGTGCGTTGCGGGGGAGATAGGTCGACAGCTCGGCATGGGTCGGGCGGCGATACCAGTCGGCGGCGTAGAGCCGCTCGCCACCGCCGCTGCCGCCGCCGGCATCGGTATCCGCATCGCCGTCGCCGCTGTCACCCGCCGCATCGCTGCGTCCGGCGCCTTCGCCGATGCTGCGGGTGCCGGGCGTGATCGCGGCACGGGCGAACTCGCGGCCGGTCATTGGAATGACCTTCGACCAGACATCGTTCGACGGCGTGGCTGGCACGGGGGGTGGGGGCGTTACGTCGGGCGGCGGCGCGACGGCGGTGACCGGCGGGGCGGTGCTGGCGCTACCGGCAGCCGCCTTGCGCTGTACCTGCCTGGCGGGCGCGGCAGCCGGGGCGACCTGATCGGCGGGCAGCATGTCGACGATCAGCGGCGATTTCTCGCCGGGCGGCGGAGACATCATCGTCGGTGCGATGCGCAGCAACAGCCACAGGATAGCGACATGGATCGCCACCACCAGCGCCAGCGTGGCGATGCGGCGCTGCAGCGGAACCGGGCGACGCGCGGAGAACCGTTCCTGATACATTGTCGACGCCACGCGCCGCCCCTAGCGCACAAGGCAGCCGAGCGCGATGGGAAAGACGCGAGGTTTGCGATGTCAGGAAGGTGGAGCGGGTGAAGGGAATCGAACCCTCGTCGTAAGCTTGGGAAGCTTCTGCTCTACCATTGAGCTACACCCGCTCGGGCAGCGCTGCCCTTAGCCAATGGATCGCACGGGCGCAAGCGTTCCCATGGGCGTCGGCTGTGGTATCGGAAGCGCATGACGACCGCGCGAACCACCCAGGACGCCGTGCCCGGCACGATCCGCCATGTCGCGATCATCGGCGCCGGATTTTCCGGCACGCTGCTGGCGATCAACCTGCTGCGGCACGACGGGCCGGCGGCGACGCTGATCGAGCGCGGCGATGCGGCGGGGCTCGGGGTCGCCTATGGCACAAGGCAGAGCGACCATCTGCTGAACGTGCGCGCCGCGAACATGAGCGCCTTTCCCGACCGGCCGGACCACTTCGTCCGCTGGCTCGCCGAGCGCGATACGGGGGCCAGCGGCGCGGATTTCGTGCCGCGCGCCCTGTACGGCAGCTATCTGCGCGAGACGCTGGCGGCGGCGCAGGCAGCCGCGCCGGGCCGGCTGACCGTGGTGGATGGCGAGGCGGTCGGCATCGACGGCGCGACGGTGGTGCTCGGGGACGGTCGCGTCGTCACCCCGGACGCGGCGGTGCTGGCGGTCGGCAATCTCGCGCCGCAGGTGCCGCCGGGGCTGCGCGGCATCGCCCATCTGCCGGCCTATGTGGGCAATCCCTGGGCAGCGGGGGCGACCGCCGGCCTCACCGACGACGACACGGTCCTGCTGATCGGTACGGGGCTGACCATGGTGGATGTCGCGCTGTCGCTGGAGGCGCAGGGCTTTGGCGGACGGATCGTCGCGCTGTCGCGGCGCGGACTGCTGCCGCATCGCCATGCGCCGGCGGCCCTGCCTGAGCAGCCGTTGACCGAGCGCCCCCGCCCGCCGCTATCGGCGCTGGTCCGGTCGGTTCGCGACCGTGGCGCGGCGATCGGCTGGCACAGCGCGATCGACGAGCTGCGCCCCTTTACCCAGGGGATATGGGCGGCGGCCGATCCGGTCGAGCGGCGGCGCTTCCTGCGCCATTTGCGGCCATGGTGGGACATCCATCGCCACCGGCTGGCCCCGGCGGTCGCCGACCGGATCGACGCGATGGTGGCGAGCGGGCGGCTGACGCTGCTCGCCGGCAAGAGTTGCGATGCGCATGAAGCCGAGTGCGGCATCGCGGTCGAATGGCGGCCACGCGGCGAGGACACCCGGCAGCGCATCGTCGCGACCCGCGTCATTTCGTGCATCGGGCCGCAGGGCGATGTCGCCCGCACCGACGACCCGCTGCTGTCGGCGCTGGTCGCGGACGGGCGCATCCGCCCCGACAGCGAACATCTCGGCATCGATGTCGAGGTCACCGGCCGCGTGTTGCACGACAATGGCGACAGCGACGACCGGCTGTTCGCGATCGGGCCAATGACGCGCGGCGCGTTCTGGGAAATCGTCGCCGTGCCCGATCTGCGGCGGCAGGTGTGGGACGTCGCGCGCTATCTGTCGAACGCGCACTGGGTCGGCGGCGAGGGGCTGTAACGCCGCATTGGGGCGATCCTAGAAATGCTTCGTTGTGGGGGCAGGCCGGCCACCCGAAGTGATCGTCCATGCAACAAGCCCGCAAAATCCTGCCGTCCTTCGGCATTCAGGTCGCGATCGGCATGGTCGCGGGTGTCGTACTGGGACTGCTTGCCGCCGAGATGGGGGGTGCCGATGGTGCGATCGGCACGCTGCTGCACACGGTCGGGCAGATTTTCGTCCAGCTGCTGAAAGTGCTGGTGCCGGCGCTGGTCTTCACCGCCATCGTCGGGTCGATCGCGGCGCTGCGCGATCTGCCCAATGCGGCGCGGCTGGTCGGGCAGACTTTGCTCTGGTTCGCGCTGACCGCGCTGATCGCGGTGTCGATCGGCATCGTCCTGGCGCTGGCGCTCCAGCCCGGCCGGCACAGCGATGTCGCGCTGGCCAGCGCTGTGCAGCCCGGCACGGTGGGCACATGGCTCGATTTTCTGAAAGGGCTGGTGCCCGCCAATCTGCTCGGCCTGACCGCGTCGACCAAGATGGCGGACGGCGGTGCGACCACCATGCTCGGCTTCAATGTGCTGCAGATCATCGTCGTCGCCATCGCGGTCGGGGCCGCGGCGGTGCGGGTCGGCGCGGCGGGGGAGCCGTTCCTTGCCTTCAACACCTCGGCGCTGATGATCCTGCGGCGGCTGCTGCGCTGGGTGATCGCGTTGACGCCGATCGGGTCGGCCGCGCTGATCGGCGATGCGATCGTCCGCTATGGCTGGGGCACGCTGTCGTCGCTCGGTGCCTTTGCCGCGACCGTCTATATCGGCCTCGGCATCGTGCTGTTCGTCGTCTATCCGACGCTGCTGGCGCTGCATCGCATCTCGCCGATCTGGTTCTTCCGCCGGGCATGGCCCGCGATCCAGCTGGGCTTCGTCACCCGTTCCTCGGTCGGCACGTTGCCGGTGACGCAGGAGCGGACCGAACAGGCGCTGGGCGTACCCGCTGCCTATGCCGCCTTTGCTGTGCCGTTGGGGTCGACGACCAAGATGGACGGGTGTGCCGCGATCTATCCGGCGGTGTCGGCGATCTTCGTCGCGCAGTTCTTCGGCTTGGCCCTGCATGCCGGCGATTATGCGCTGATCGTGATGGTGTCGGTGCTGGGGTCTGCGGCGACGGCCGGGCTGACCGGCGCGACCGTCATGCTGACCCTGACGCTGACGACACTCGGCCTGCCGTTGGAGGGGGCGGGGCTGTTGCTGGCGATCGACCCGATCCTCGACATGGGCCGCACCGCCGTCAACGTCGCCGGTCAGATGCTGGTGCCGACCATCGTCGCCAAGCGGGAAGGGCTGCTCGCCGCGCCCGCCGACGCCCCGGCGGAAGTGGCGTTAGGGTAGCAGCAGCGACGCGTCGCCATAGGAATAGAAACGATATTCCCCGGCGATGGCATGGACATAGGCGGCGAGCATCCGCTCCCGCCCCATCAGCGCCGATACCAGCATGAACAGCGTCGATTTGGGCAGGTGAAAATTGGTCATCAGCCCGTCGATCCCACGAAAGCGGTAGCCGGGGGTGATGAAGATCGCCGTATCGCCTTCGAACGGCTGTACCTGCCCCTCAGCGTCGGTGGCACTTTCGATCAGACGCAGGCTGGTGGTGCCGACCGCGATCACCCGGCCGCCGGCGGCACGCACTGCGTTCAGCCGGTCGGCGGTGGGGGCGTCGATCCGGCCCCATTCGGCATGCATCTGGTGGTCGTCGGTATCGTCCGCCTTGACCGGCAGGAAGGTGCCCGCCCCGACATGCAGCGTCAGCGTGGCATGGGCGATCCCTGCCGCTTCGATCGCCGCCATCAGTTCGGGCGTGAAGTGCAGCGCTGCGGTGGGGGCGGCGACGGCGCCGGCTTCGCGCGCGAACAGCGTCTGGTAATCCTGGGCATCGCGTTCGTCGGCCCCGCCGCGCTTCGACGCGATATAGGGAGGCAGCGGCATGCGCCCGGCGCGCTCGAGCAGCAGTTCGACCGGTTCGTCGCCGGCAAAGTCCAGCGCGAAGCTGCCATCCTCGCCCTTGTCGCTGGCTGTCGCCGTCACGCCTGCGCCGAAATCGATCGTGTCACCGTCGCGCAGCCGCCGTCCGTTGCGCACGAACGCCCGCCACCTGCGCGGCCCCTCGCGCTTGTGCAGCGTCGCGCCGATCGCCGCATCGCCACGCTTGCCCTCCAGCTGCGCCGGAATCACCCGCGTGTCGTTGAAGACGAGGAGGTCGCCCGCGCGCAGGCACGACGGCAGGTCGCGAACGCCGCAGTCCCGCGTCGCATCGCCATCCAGCACCAGCATCCGCGCCGCATCACGCGGCGCGGCCGGGCGTAGCGCGATCCGGTCGGTCGGCAGGTCGAAGTCGAACAGGTCGACGTGCATGGGTCGGGAAACTTGTTTTAGCGGGCGCGGGCCGGTTGCGGGCGCTTCGCTGCCGGGGCCGGCTTGCGCGGCGCGGTCGCGGGCAGCGGGGCGACGGTTTCGGGCAGCGCGACCGGGGCGGCGGCCTGGTACGGCGGCGGATTGTCGCTGGCGATATAGGCGTGGACGATGCGCGACGGGTTCGCCGGCGGCTCGCCGCGTTCGATCGCATCGACATATTGCATGCCGTCGATCACCCGGCCGAACACGGTGTACTTCTTGTCCAGCGAGAATTTCGGGGCGAACATGATGTAGAACTGGCTGTTCGCGCTGTTCTCGTCATTCGCCCGCGCCGCCGCCACCGCGCCGCGGACATGAGGGAGGTAGTTGAACTCCTTTTCCACGTTCGGCAGCTTCGACCCGCCGGTGCCGTCTCCGTCCGGATCGCCACCCTGCGCCATGAAGCCGTCGATCACCCGGTGAAAGGCGAGGCCGTCGTAGAATTTCTCGCGGGTCAGCGTCTTGATGCGCGCGACCATCTTCGGCGCGACGTCGGGACGCAGCCAGATCGTCACCCTTCCGCCGGTCGACAGGTCGAGAATCCACAGGTTCCGCGTGTCGGTGGTCGATGGCGGCGGCTCGCGCCCGGGCACGTCGATCACCTGCGCCAGCGCGGGCAGGGCAAAGAACGAGGCGATGACAGCGAGCAAAAGGGCAAGACGACGCATGAACTTCCCGAAACGCGCGAGGGACCCGAAGGGCATGAATGGCGCCGCATAGACCATGTCGTCGCTTGCGCCAATCTGAACATGACGGGCCCGTTCCGCGCCGAAACGGCAAAAGGGATTGGCAAACGCCCGAACCCCCGGCTATCACCCGTGCGACTGGACGGAAAACCGATCGGTCCGGCGTCGCCTCAATACGAAGGCGACCGGAGAGGGGCAGGGCGCGATAAGCGCCCGACGACAAGGGCTGTTGAATGGCGACTGACGAAGATCAGCACGTTTCCGCAGGTGGCACGACGCCGCCGCCGGAGGGTCCGGAAGATCCGCGGAGGCGCGATTACTTGGCCATCGGCGCAGTGGCATTTGCCGGGGTCGGCGCGGGGGTGATCGCGATCCCGCTGGTCCGCCAGATGTCGCCCGCTGCCGATACGCTGGCGCTGTCGACGACCGAAATTGACCTGTCGGCGATCGAGCCGGGACAGGCGATCAAGGCGACGTTCCGCAAGCAGCCGCTGTTCGTGCGCAACCTGACGCCCAAGGAAATCGCCGAGGCCAATGCCGTCTCGATCGCCGATCTGCGCGATCCGCAGACGCTGGAGGAGCGGACCAAGACCGGCAAGAACAACTGGCTGATCACGCTGGGCGTCTGCACCCATCTGGGCTGCGTGCCGCTGGGCGCCGGCGAAGGTGAGAACAAGGGACCGTTCGGCGGCTATTTCTGCCCGTGCCACGGGTCGGCCTATGACACCGCCGGGCGCATCCGCTCCGGCCCCGCGCCGCAGAACCTGCACGTTCCCGAATATACCTTCACGTCCGACACCGTCGTGACGGTTGGCTGAGGAGAGAGACGATGAGCTTCCCCTGGGCCAAGCATTACGAACCGAAGCAGCCGCTGATGCGCTGGCTGGACGAGAAGCTGCCGCTTCCCCGTCTGGTCTATAATGCGGTCGGCGCCGGCTATCCGGTGCCGCGCAACCTCAACTATTTCTGGAACTTCGGCGTGCTCGCCGGCGCGGCGCTGGCGGTGCAGATCATCACCGGCATCGTGCTGGCGATGCATTATGCGGCGAACGGCGCGGTCGCGTTCGATTCAGTCGAACGCATCATGCGCGACGTGCCGTCGGGCTGGTTCATCCGTTATGCCCACGCCAACGGCGCGTCGATGTTCTTCATCGTGGTGTACACGCACATCGCGCGCGGCATCTATTACGGGTCGTACAAGGCGCCGCGCGAGATGGTGTGGCTGCTGGGCGTCGTCATCTTCCTGCTGATGATGGCAACCGCGTTCATGGGCTATGTGCTCCCCTGGGGGCAGATGAGCTTCTGGGGGGCGCAGGTCATCACCGGCTTCTTCTCGGCGATACCGGGGGTGGGCGAGACGATCCGCGTGTGGCTGCTGGGCGGCTATGCGCCGGACAATGCCGCGCTCAACCGCTTCTTCTCGCTCCACTATCTGCTGCCGTTCGTGATCGCCGGCGTCATCGTCCTGCACATCTGGGCGTTGCATATCCCCGGCTCGAACAACCCCACCGGCGTTGAGGTGAAGGGGCCGCAGGATACCGTGCCCTTCCACCCCTATTACACCGCCAAGGACGGCGCGGGGCTGGGCGTGTTCCTGCTGGTGTTCGCCGCGCTGATCTTCTTCGCGCCGAACCTGCTGGGGCATCCGGACAATTACATTCCGGCCAACCCGCTCTCCACGCCGGCGCATATCGTGCCCGAATGGTATTTCCTGCCCTTCTACGCGATCCTGAAGGCGTTCACCGTCGACTTCATCTTCCCGGCGAAGCTGTGGGGCGTGCTGGCGATGTTCGGCTCGATCCTGCTGCTGTTCTTCCTGCCGTGGCTGGACAAGTCGCCGGTCAAGTCGGCCAATTATCGCCCGACCTACCGCATCTTCCTGATCGTGCTGCTCGTCGACGTGCTGGTGCTCGGCTATCTGGGCGGGGCGGAAGCGACGCCGACCACGGTGCTGCTCAGCCAGATCGCCGCGGGATATTATTTCGCGCACTTCCTGGTCGTGCTGCCGATCGTGTCGGCGATGGAGCGTCCGCGTCCCTTGCCCAATTCGATCACCGAAGCGGTGCTGAAGGGCGAGGGCGGCACGTCGCCCGCGCAGACCGCCGCCCATGGTCACGCCACCCCGGCCGCGGCCGAGTAAGGGAACAACGATGCTCTCCTTCGCTTCCCGCTTTCTCGGACGCAACCTGAACCTCGTCGTCGGCGCAGGTTTCCTGTTCGCGCTGCTGCTCGGCATCTTCTCGACCGTCAGTGGCATGATCCATGACGAGCCGGTCCACTCGGCCGAACACGAGTTCCACCTGAAGCCACGCGATGCCGGGCTGCAATCGGCGGGCCTGTTCGGCACGTTCGACAAGCAGCAGCTGCAGCGCGGGTTCCAGGTCTACAAGGAAGTCTGTTCGGCCTGCCACTCGATCCGGCTGGTGTCGTTCCGCGATCTGGAACAGCTCGGCTATGACGAGGGCCAGGTAAAGACGATCGCCACCGACTGGCAGATCGAACAGCCGAGCGTGAACCCGGAAACGGGTGAACCAGCGACGCGCAAGAACCTGCCGTCCGACCGCTTCCCGCTAGTCTTCGCCAACGACGTCGCCGCGCGTGCCGCCAACAACAATGCGGTGCCGCCCGACCTGTCGCTGATGACCAAGGCGCGCGACGACGGGTCGGACTATGTCTATTCGCTGCTGACCGGCTATGGCCCGCAGCCGGCGGAACTGCTCAAGAAGTTCCCCGATGCGAAGACGCCCGCGGGGCTGCACTTCAACCGTTATTTCGCCACGCTCAACCTCGCGATGGCGCCGCCGCTGACCGGGACCGATCAGGTCCAGTATCAGGACGGCACCCGTGCGACGGTGGACCAGATGGCGAAGGACGTGTCGGCGTTCCTGACCTGGACCGCCGAGCCGAACCTCGAAACGCGCCATGCGGCCGGGGCGGCGGTGGTGATCTTCCTGCTGATCTTCACCGCGCTGGCCTTTGGTGCCTATCGCAACATCTGGCGGGACATGAAGCATTGATCGGGACGGATGGCGTCGGACGGCATGAGATCGCCCGACGCATCCGGACCATCGCCGACTTTCCGAAGCCCGGCATCCAGTTTCGCGACATTACGACGCTGATCCTCGACCCTGAGGGGTTGCGGTTGGCGGTCGACGGGATGGTCGGTGCCGTCCAGGGCCCGATCGATCTGGTCGCGGGGATCGAGGCGCGCGGGTTCGTGTTCGCTCCCGCCGTGGCGCTGGCGCTGGGGGCCGGCGTGGTACTGATCCGCAAGGACGGCAAATTGCCCGGCGCGACCATCGCCGAGGATTATGCGCTGGAATATGGCACCGACCGGATCGCGATCCACGCCGATGCCTGCACACCGGGGGCACGCGTGCTGCTGGTCGATGACCTGATCGCGACCGGCGGGACGGCGCGGGCGGCGGTGCGGTTGCTGCGCAAGGCGGGCGCTACGGTCGAGCAGGCCTGTTTCGCGATCGACCTGCCCGATCTGGGCGGGGCGGATGCGTTGCGGGCGGATGGTATCACGGTTTCGGCGCTGGTGGCGTTTCCCGGGCATTGAGGCTGGGGCCGGTCGTTAGGTCTTGTTCGTCACCCCGGACGTGATCCGGGGTCCCGCTGTTTCACCGGCGTTCGAAGAAGAAGCGGGACCCCGGATCAAGTCCGGGGTGACGGTTTGAGCTATGTCGCCTCAGATCAGAGCGGACTGGGCAGTGGGCGATCCTGCGTGCTCGGACCGTCGGCAGCAGCAGCGCAGTGCCGAAAGCCTTCCATTCCTCATAACGCCCCGCATTCCCTCCCAAATCCCGGACAGCCGCCGTTCAGGCCGCGACAGGCACGGTGCCCATCGGACAGGAACCGGCGATCCGTGCCGACCGTTGGATTCCATCATCATCGGCGCCGAGGCCACGCCCGTCGCCTGCGGGAGCAATCGGATGTTGCAGCGGCTGCGCGCGATCGTGCTGACCTTGGCGGCGGGGGCGGGCGTTTCCGCCTGTGCCTATGGCGATTTCGGCTATGGCGGGGTGGGGGTCGGCTATGGCTCGCCCGGCTATTATGGCGGCGGCTATGGCGGATATTATGACGGCTATGCCGGCGGATTCGGCGATCCCTATTGGGGGTGGTTCGGCGACTATTATTATCCGGGCACCGGCTACTACGTCTATGACCGCTATCGCCGGCCGTTCCGATGGAACGATCGCCAGCGCTATTACTGGCAGCAGCGGCGCGGGGCATGGCGCGGCGGCTGGGGCGACGGGCGTCCGCGTTGAAACGGCTGGGATCGGCCGGGCTGGAACGGGCAGCGGCCCGGCTTCGACAATCGTCCCGGCTTCCAGCATGTCCCGCGTGGCAGCAGCCAGTCGCCGATTCCCGGACGTCCGGATGGGTGGCGCGGCAACCGTCGGCCGGGGTTCGACGGGCGTCCGGGCTTCCAGAACGTGCCGCGCGGCAGCAGCCAGTCGCCGCTACCCGACCGGCCGGGCGGCTGGCGCGACCGGCCCGATGCCGGGCAGGATCGCCGGCCCGGCTTTGACGGTCGCCCCGGCTTTCGCAACGTACCGCGTGGCAGCAGCCAGTCGGCCTTTCCGGGCCGCGCGGAGCGACCCGCGGCGGGTGCGGTGCGCGGCTTCGATCGGCCCGAGGGCGTCCGGCCCGGCGGCGGACGCTTTCGCGGGCCCGAAGGTCGCGGACCGGGACGGCGTTCGCCCCGTCCGCAATAATCGGTCAGCCGGCAGATTGGGCGGCGCGCGTCGCGATCAGGGCCTGTGAGATGAACGTCATCACGACCTGATCGTCCTGGTTGCGCACCGTCACCCGGCTGGCGACGCTGCCCATCTCCGGGCGGCTGGAGGAGGGGCGGGTGGTCAGCACCTCGGTTTCGCAGCTGAGCGTGTCGCCGGGATAGACCGGGCGCCGCCAGCGCAGTTCGTCGATCCCGGCGGCACCCAGGCTGGCGACCGGATCGACCTTCCACTGTTCGACCAGCATCGCCATGGTCATGGCGCAGCTGTGCCAGCCGCTGGCGGCCAGTCGTCCGAAATGGGTCTGTGCCGCCGCTTCGTCGGAAAGGTGAAAGGGCTGCGGATCATATTGGCGGGCGAAGTCGATCACCGCCCCCCGCGTGACGGGGTAGGAACCGAAGCGGGCGGTATCGCCGACGGCGATGTCTTCGAAATAGCGCATGGCACCAGTTTCAACGCGAAACCAGTCGCCGGCAAGCCCCTACCGCAATGCCGCCGATCCGATTCCCGCATCACCATCGAGCGTCGGGTCGGGGGCGATGCCCAGCACCTGGCGCAGCAAAGGATGGATCGCGGTGTTGCGGAAGGGGGGCAGCTTGACGCCGGAGCGAAAGGCCGGGCCGCCGGCCACGAACAGGGCCTGCATATCGGGCGCGGCATCGTCATAGCCATGCGCGCCGCCCTTTACGGGACGCGTCGGGGTCGTCGGGGCGATCGTCCAGCCGATGTCGGCGAGGCACAGGAACGACGCGACACGGGGGTTGGTGCCGTAGCGCAGTCGCGCCGGAATCGCCGCCTTGGGCCAGCATTGCATATGCGGGTGCGGGTGCGACAGCGCGGTCGCCAGCGCGCCTTCCTGTCCGGGCAGCGGTTCGATCGCGGCATAGGGGCCAGTTTCGATCAGGCGATAGCTGCCGGCCGGTGCGATCCGGTCGAAGGGGATCACCCGGCTGGTATCGATCGCCGCCATGCCGTGATCGGCGACGACGATCAGGTTCGCCGGCTGGCCCAGCGCAGCCAGTTCGCGCTGCAGCCGGCCGATCTGCGCGTCGACGGCATGCATCGCCGCATCGGTT
Organism: Sphingomonas sp. ABOLH; assembly: GCF_003951715.1. NCBI lineage: Bacteria > Pseudomonadati > Pseudomonadota > Alphaproteobacteria > Sphingomonadales > Sphingomonadaceae > Sphingomonas > Sphingomonas sp. ABOLH. The sequence goes on from NZ_QQWV01000045.1 coordinate 23,433, forward strand.
TCGGGCGCACCGGGGCCATGGTCGTGCCCGGCGACGTCGACATCGTCGAAATAGAGGGTGACGAAGCGCGGACGGGTTGCCGCCGGGCGGCGGAGCCAGTCGACCACCGCATCGACGCGCTGCCCGGCGTTGATCGCCGGATTGAACGCCTGCCAGTCCGAGGCGAAGGCGCCGCCGGCATAGACGCCATGATCGGGCTTGCCGCTGCCGCCCCACGCGACCTCGCTGCCCGGCCAGAACATCGTCGCGCTGCGGATGCCGGCCTGTTCCGCCGCGATCCAGATCGGCCTGGCGGCGTTCCACCAGAAGGGGTCGGTGGACTCCATGGTGAACTGCTCGCCCGGACGGCGGGGGTCTTCCATCTTGTTGCCGACGATTCCGCTCTTGTCGGGGCGGACGCCGGTGGCGATCGTCCAGAAATTGGGGAAGGTCTTGGTCGGGAAGGACGGCTGCATCGACGCCGACACGCCGCCTGCCGCCAGTGCCGACAAATTGGGCGCGATGGTCGGGGTCAGATAGTCGGGCCGCGCACCGTCGACGCCGATCAGGATCGTGACCGGCGTGCGGGCCTCCGCGACGGGAGCAGCAGGTGCGGCAGCGACCGGCGCGCGCGGGGTGGCGCACCCGCCCGACAGGGCGAGTGCGGCGAACAGGGTCGGGATACGCATCGCGACGACTGCTAACGCGTTAAGATGACGGCGCTATGAACGGTCAGACGTTGAAGCGGAACAGCATCACGTCGCCGTCCTGCACGACATATTCCTTGCCCTCCGCCCGCAGCTTGCCTGCGTCGCGCGCGCCGCTTTCACCCTTGCAGGCGACATAATCGGCATAGGCGATGGTTTCGGCCCGGATGAAGCCGCGTTCGAAATCGCTGTGGATCTCGCCCGCCGCCTGCGGGGCCTTGGCACCGACCGACACGGTCCAGGCGCGCGCTTCCTTGGGGCCGACGGTGAAGAAGGTCAGCAGCTGGAGCAGCGAATAGCCGGCGCGGATCACGCGGGCGAGGCCGGTTTCCTTGAGCCCCAGGTCGGACAGGAATTCGGCGCGGTCGGCCGGTTCCATCGTGGCGATCTCCGCCTCGATTGCCGCCGACACGACGACCGCCTGAGCGCCCTCTGCCTTCGCCTTTTCGAAGACCTTGGCCGACAGGTCGTTGCCCTCGGCGGCGTCCTCTTCGTTGACGTTGCAGACATAGAGGACCGGCTTGGCGGTCAGCAGCTGCGCCTGGGCGAAGAGGCGTTCCTCCTCCTCGTCCTTGATCTCGGTCAGGCGCGCGGGCTTGCCATCGCGCAGCAGGTCGAGCGCACGGCCGAGCACGGCGGCGGCGACCTTCGCTTCCTTGTCGCCCTGCTGCCCCTTCTTGGTCAGGTTGGGCACGCGCTTTTCGAGGCTTTCGAGGTCGGAGAGCATCAGCTCGGTCTCGACCGTGTCGGCGTCGGCGATCGGATCGACCCGGTCGTCGACATGCTGGATGTCGTCATTCTCGAAGCAGCGCAGGACGTGGACGATCGCGTCCACCTCGCGGATATTGCCGAGGAACTGGTTGCCGAGCCCTTCGCCCTTCGACGCGCCGCGCACCAGGCCGGCGATGTCGACAAAGGCGAGCTGCGTCTCGATCTTCTTGGCCGAACCGGCGATCTCGGCCAGCTGGTCGAGCCGGGGATCGGGGACCGCGACGTTACCGACATTCGGTTCGATCGTGCAGAAGGGATAGTTGGCCGCCTGTGCCGCCTGAGTCTGCGTCAGCGCGTTGAACAGGGTGGACTTGCCGACATTCGGCAGCCCGACGATACCGCAGCGAAAACCCACGTGATGCTATCCCGGAGACGATGGAAAGCCTGCGCCTTAGCGGGTGGCGACCAGCTTTGCAAAAGCTACCACCGATAGTTGAAGCTGACGCTGATCCGTTCGCCCTTGCCGGCGTGCGGCATGACCTCGTGCCGCAGCCAGCTTTCCCACAATAGCAGCGTGCCGGGTTCGGGCGCGACGGTTTCGAACGTGCCGGGGCGGGTGGGGGCGGCCATCAGCATGGGAAGGCGGGGGTCCTCGAACCGAATGCCGCCCGCGCCTTCGGGAACGGCGACATAGACGGTGCCCGACACGACGCTGTGCGGGTGGAGGTGGCCCGAATGGCCGCCGCCGGGCTTCAGCAGGTTCACCCACAGGCTGTCGAGCTTCAGCTTGCGGCCCGCCAGTTCCATGCCGCAGGCGGCGGCGAATTTGGCGACATGGCGGTCGAGCACGCGCTTCAGGTCGGCGAAGACCGGATCGCGGAGCGGCAGGTCGTTCAGGGAGGCGTAGGAGGTATAGCCGCGATAGCCATGCTCCTTCGACCAGCGGCGCCCGGCCATGTCCTCCTCCGCCAGCGCGCGGACCGAGGCGTCGAGATCGTCGACCAGCGCGGCGTCGGCGAGGCTGGCTTCGTAGAGATGGGTCGGGAAGAGGGTGCGGACGGTCATGGCGGCGGCTTGGCGGATCGGTGGCGTTTTGGGAAGGGTCAGCGGCGATGCTGCGACAGGAACGCCCAGAGCGCGTCGTTGTCGATGACCCAGCTATGCCCGCCGCCGACGGTGATGCGGCCGGCGACATCGGCACCGTCGCGGCAGCCGGTATAGCGTTCCTCATAGACTTTCGGCGCGACCCAGCGGGTGGTGGGGGCGGCGGTGCAGTCGTTGAGCGTCGCCCAGCGCATCTCGGCGGCGTGCATGGTGTAGGACCAATATTTGGCGCCGCCGCCCTGGATCGGGTTGGTGGTGTCGGCATCGCCGGCGAAGGCGATGACCGGCAGCGGGCGCGAAGGGCGACAGGTCGCGGGATCGGGGCGGGTGGGATCGCTGGCCAGCGGATTGCCCGCGCGCAGGCCGACGACCGGGGCGATGGCGGCAAAGCGGTCGGCGGCGACGCAGCCGAGCCACGAGGTCATTCGCCCGCCCCCCGACAGGCCGGTGGCATAGACGCGGGCGGGATCGGCGCAGCCCGCCTTGGCCAGCTGGTCGATCAGCGCGCCGATGAACTTCACGTCGTCGGGGGCGTCGGGGCCGGGAATGGTGCCGGCGACGGTGGGAACGCCAGGAATGTTCCAGACGAAGCCCTGGTCATGGGGGATGCCGGCATCGGGCGCGGCGACGATGAAGCCATGCCGGTCCGCTGCCTCGGCCAGGTTCGAATCGCGCAGCATCGCCGCGCCGGTGCCGCCGCTGCCGTGGAGCAGGATGACGAGCGGTGCCGGCCGCGCCGGATCGAAGCCCGGCGGCAGGTGGAGCAGCACCGAGCGCACCCCGTCGTTGATCGTGATCCGTTGCGACTGGTTCGCAGGACTGGCGGTGCAGCGCGGCGCGGCCAGTGCGGCGGTGCCGGTCAGCAGCAGGAACAGGAAGGCGAGCAGTTGCAAGGGTTTGGCCATGGAATGCTTCCTATCGGGCAGGGGCGGCGCGGCGCAAGGCGTGGCCAAAGTTCACTAAGTTCACACTAGTGGCGTGTTGGCGGGGTCGTCGGTTCGGTAGCACGGATGGGGCAAAGTTCACTAAGTTCACACTCGCACGATAGTTTGCGTTGCGTTCGATCCGGTGCGTGGCGGTACGCGGGACATGGCTTGGACCGGGCGAGCATGACGATGGCGGAGGGTGTAGGAAAGCCAGTTTTCTTGCCCGCGAACATCTGAAGCATTCCCCTGTTACGTACCCCCGCGCAGGCGGGGGGCCAGGGCGACACACGCAACCCGTCGTTTTGCTTGGCTCTGGACCCCCGCCTGCGGGGGTACGGCAGGCGTCTGTCGTCGACCGCGACTTTCGAAGAGGCATCCGCAAGCGGGAGTAGCTGTTCCCGCCTTTTTGGACCGCCTAGCGCAGCGGCAGGAACAGGTCGGTGATCGCATCATGCTCGGCGACTTCCGGGGCGAAGCGGACCCGCTGGCAGAAGAGGGGGAAGTCGCGGAGTTCCTCGCCGCTGATGGGGAGCCAGTCGCGATAGAGGTGGAGCGCGGGGGCTTCGAGGTCGTCGGCGCGGCCGGTGATGCGGATCACGGCGCAGCGTCCGCCGGGGATCAGACCCATGGTCATGCCGTCTGCCACCGGAAATGCGCGGTCGGTGGCGACGCACAGGTCGATGCGGACCGGGCCGGATTGGGCGTCGTGCGGGTCGTCGTGAAAGACGTTGAGGGTCGCGGCATCGGACGGCGGCAGGCGGTTCGCGCGGCGCCACGCGATGAAGCGGCGGATGCTGTCGCCGATGCTGGCCATGTCGCCGTCGTGGGACAGATAGGCGACCGGCGTGTTGGGAAAGTCGCGGATGGTGACGTCATAGGTCGGCATGGATCGGTTCCTCGCATGATCCAGCGGCAGGAGCGCCGCGCGCCACGGTGCCCAGTCGGGCACGGAACGGAAGGACGACGGCGACTGGCCGAAATGCCGGCGAAAGGCGCGGGCAAAGGCATCGGGCGCGTCATAGCCGGCATCCAGCGCGACATCGGTCACGCGGTCGGCGTGGAACGCCAGCCGGTGGGACGCGCGCTGCAACCGGGCAAGCTGGACATAGCGATGGACCGGCAGTCCGAAGGTCGCAACGAATTGGCGATGGAAGTGATATTTGGAGAAGGCCGCGACCGCGCTGATGCTGGCGAGGTTGAGTTCGTCGTCGAGATGCCGGTCGATATGGTCGAGCGCCCGCTGCATCCGGTCGTGATAGGGGGTGGTCGCCGTCATGTCCGTGTCCTGTGTGGCACGGGTGGTATGGGTGGGGGAAGGTGCGGGCGCTCGACCGATCTTGCGCTATTGCCGACCTCCAGCGTCACCCCAGCGCAGGCTGGGGTATCCCGGTTGGTTGGCGTTGCGTGTCTTCACGGGGAGACCCCAGCCTGCGCTGGGGTGACGCTTGGGCGGGGACAGGGGAATGGGGAGGCCGGAAGGGGAGCTCTACCCCATCCGCCGCGCCACCTCGTTCATGAAGCGCACGTCGTCGTTCGCCGCCAGCCACGGCGCCTCCGCCGCGACGGCGCCGAGCAGGTCTGTCAGGTCGTCGATCTCCGCCTTGGCGAAATTGCCGAGCACATAGGGGGTCACCCGGTCCTTGTGCCCCGGATGGCCGATGCCGAGGCGGATGCGGCGGAAGTCGGGGCCGATATGCGCGTCGGTCGAACGCAGGCCGTTATGCCCGGCATGGCCGCCGCCGATCTTTACCTTGAGCTTGAACGGGGCGAGGTCGAGTTCGTCGTGGAAGACGGCCACGTCCTGCGGCGTGAGCTTGTAGAAGCGCATCGCTTCGCCGACCGAACGGCCGCTTTCGTTCATCCAGGTGCCGGGTTTGAGCAGCAGGATCTTTTCCGATCCGATCCGCCCTTCCTGTATCCAGCCCTGAAAGGCGCGTTTGGGGGCGGCAAAGCCATGGACCTCCGCGATCGCGTCGACCGCCATGAAGCCGATATTGTGGCGATGCATCGCATATTGCGGGCCGGGATTACCCAGGCCGGTCCAGAGCTGCATGTGGGGCGTCCTTTGGTGGCGGGTGAGTGCGGAACGCCTGTAGCCATAACCGTCATTCCCGCGAAGGCGGGAATCCATTGCCGCTGGCGTTTGCGATGGAGCTACAGGCGTTGCGTTTATGGGTTCCCGCCTGCGCGGGAACGACGATGGGGGACCTTTACTTCGCCACCATCGTCATTCCGGCGCAGGCCGGAATCCATTGTGTCGGGTGCTCGCGATCGAGCCGTGACGTGGCCGTGTCCATGGATCCCGGCCTTCGCCGGGATGACGGCGGCAGGAGAGGGACCTGTACCCGGAATGCGTTGGCGTGGTTGGGGTCAGGCCTGCGCCGGGGGAACGACGCAGCCCCCAAACGCAAAGGGAGCGGGACGGCATGGCCATCCCGCTCCCCATCAGCAGAGCACAAAGGCGGGGCGGATCAGCCCTCGGCCTTGTCCTCGCCCTCGGCGTCGTCGCCTTCCGCAGCGGCTTCGGCCGACTGCGCTTCGGCAACTTCGGCGTCGAGCGCCTCGTCCTCGGCGGTCAGCGTGGTCGGCGGGGTGATCGTCGCGACGGTCACGGCGTCTTCCGATGCGGTCGCTTCGGCACCGTTCGGCAGGTCGATGTCCGACAGGTGGATCGAGTCACCGACTTCGCGGCCGGTCAGGTCGACGACGATCTCGGTCGGGATGTTCGACGCTTCGACGGTCAGTTCGATTTCATGGGTCACGACGTTCAGCACGCCGCCGTCCCGCTTGATGCCGGGGGCGTCGTCTTCGTTGGTGAAGGTCACCGGCACGGCGACGGTCACGGTCGCGTTCTTGGCGATGCGCAGGAAGTCGACATGGATCGGCTGGTCGGTGACGACGTCGAACGCGACGTCCTTGGCCAGGGTGCGAACCTTCTTGCCGCCGACATCGACCATGATGACCGAGTTCATGAAGTGGCCGGTCATCAGCGCCTTCATGAGTTCGCGGGCGTTCAGGTGAATGCCCTCCGGGTCCTGCTTGTTGCCATAGATCACGGCGGGGACGCGGCCATCGCGACGCAGGGCGCGGGAGGCTCCCTTGCCTACCCGATCGCGCGTCTCGGCCGACAGATTCAGCGTGTCGCTCATCATGTCTTCCTTGAGTACGTATTGATGTGTCTTGCGCGGCCGGGCCTCCAGGGATGACCCCGGCACGAACAAGCGCGGGCGCATAGGGGAGTTTGGGGGGAAAGGCAAGGTTGGGTGCCCCGTTTCCTCCACCCCCGTTTGCTTCGAGCGGAGGTTCGAGCCTGTCGAGAACCGTAGTCGAGAAGGGGGTGCCCCAAGCGGGGCGTTCTCGACGGACGCTTCTCGACAGGCTCGAAGCTGCTCGAACCGAACGGGGTGGGGTGCTATTGCACCCGCATCACTTCCAAACCCATCTTCCGCAACCGATCCTGCACGCTGCCCGGCCCGGTCAGATGCCCCGCGCCGACCGCGACGAAGCGCGTACCCGGCTGGCGCATCCACCTGGCGATGGTGCGCGCCCAGGCGGCGTTGCGCCGGTCGAGCAGCGCGGCGCGCACCGCCGGACCGGCTTGCGTCATATCCTCGCCCAGCAGCCGGTCGAGCGTCGCGACGTCGCCACGGCCCCAGGTGGCGACGACCCGGTCCATCGCCGGCACCGGATCGCGCTCGGCGAGGGTGCGCTCCAGCATCGTGCGCTGGGCGGCCTGCGGCAGGGCGGCGAAGAGGCCAAGTTGCTGGCCGAGCGTTTCGAATGCGGTGACCGGCTTGCCGGTTCGATCGGCGAGTTTCGTCAGCAGCGTCTCGGGGGCGGGCTCGCTGCGGTAGCCGGCCTGCGCCAGCGGTTGCGCGGCGAGGACCGTCGCGGCGAACCACGGGTCGGTCCTGTCGAAGGCATTGCGGGGGAAGCCCAGCTCGGCCGCCCAGCGCACGATGCTGGAGCGCAC
>NZ_QQWV01000046.1:0-30386 GCF_003951715.1 Sphingomonas sp. ABOLH
CACCCCCACGCCCCACGTCACCCCGGATTTGGAGCCAGGGTCCCGCTTCCTGGCCGACAGTGTGAACTTCCGCGCAGGAAAGGTTACACTGCCAACATCCAAATTACTGAGGAAAAACGATTTTCTACTGATACCCACCCGCTACAAAATCCGACGTACCGCAACCTTCGTCAACTTCCACGCCCCCGTTCCATCAGCGCCCGCGTCACGCCGTTGGTCCACCCGAACCCGTCCTGCAGCGGATATTCACCCCCGCCGCCAGGCTTCACCTCCTCGACGTCATACTTCTCGACCAGCTTCCCCGACGCCGCATATTCGCGCTGTACCGTCGCCAGAAACCGCTGCGTGATCTTGTCCGCCAACGCGCGGTTGCCCGTCCGGTCCAGCCCGGCCACCGCGATCCATTGCAGCGGCGCCCAGCCATTGGGCTTGTCCCATTGCTGCCCGGTATCGACCCGCGTCGTCCGCAAGCCCCCCGGCGCCAGCAACTGCCGCTCGATCGTGCCCGCGACCCGCGCCGCCCGGGCGCCCGTCGTCAGCCCCACGAACAGCGGATAGGCCGTCGCCGCCGTCACCCCGTCGCGCAGCAGCCGCCGCTTGACGTCGTAATCGCCATAGCGCCCCTCGGCCTCGCTCCACAGCCAGCGCTCGATCGCCGCGCCGCGCTTCGCCGCCCGGTCGCCAAAGTCCCGCGCCGTCGCCGTATCGCCCGACGTCGCCGCCCCCTCGGCAATCGCCCGCTCCATGCCCCACAACAGGCTGTTGAGATCGGCCGGCAAGATGCTGGTCGTGTCGATCGTCGCCAGCGTCCGCCCGTCGCCCAGCCAGCGCGACGAATAGTCCCAGCCGCTCTCCGCCCCGGCGCGCAGGTCGCGATAGGTGTCGCCGACCGGTCGCCCGGCCGCCTTCGCCGTCTCGACATCCTCGCGCCACGATTCGTCGCGCGGCGTCGTCCGCGCATCCCAATAATGCTGCAACACCGCCCCGTCGGGCAGCGTCACCGACCGCTCGGGCGTGGTGAAGAACGCATATTCCCGCTTCAGCGCCGCCAGACGCCGCGCCGCCACGGCCGGATCGCGATTCTGCGACAGGCCCATCATCAGATACAGGAACGGCGGCTGCGACCGGCTGAGATAATAGGTCCGCGTCCCGTTGGGCACATGGCCATAGCGCTCGATCAGGTCGACGAACCCGTCGAGCATCGATTCGACCAGATCCTGCCGCCGATCGGCGACCAGCCCCAGCATCGTGAAATAGCTGTCCCAGTAATAAAGCTCGCGAAACCGCCCGCCGGGCACCACGAACCGGTCCTTTACCGCCAGCGCGGTCGATCCCGGCGGCGGCGTCACCGGATCGCGGGTCAGATGCGGCCACAATTCGGCGATATGCCGCTCGATCGGCAGGCGCGGGCCATGGTCGGACTCGGGCACCGGCGCCAGCCCCGGCACGTCGAAATTGGTCAGCACGAACGCCTTCAGCGCCGCATCGTCGAAATTGCCCTTGCGATAATCGGCGAGGATCGCCGCATCCGAACGCTTCGGCACGGCGTCGACGAACGTCTTTCCGTCCGGAAAGAGTCGCCGCATCTGCACCGCTTCGAACAACGGCCCGAACCGGTCGGCCGGGGTCGGCACGGCAGCGGCCGGCGTCGTCGCGACGCTCGCCACCGGACGCGGTGCCTGTGCCGTCGTACAGCCGGCCAGCAGAACCGGGATCAGCCAGCGGCAGGTTCGAACGATCGTCATGGCACCCCCGGAGTTACGATACCGTATTAAATCCCTATTGCCCCGGCCGTTCCCCCGGCCAGGCACGACCAGGGGAACGCCCAAGCCTCACGCCACCGTCTGCTCGATCACGCCGAAGATCGGGTGATGCCGGTCGTCCTCGGCCCAGATGCGCACCGTGTCGCCGCTCTCCAGGAACGGCGTCTCCGCCTTGCCGGCGCGGATTGTCTCGACCGTGCGGATCTCCGCCAGGCACGAATAGCCGACCCCGCCGTCCGCGACCGGCTTGCCCGGACCGCCGTCGCCGTCGCGGTTCGACACCGTGCCCGACCCGATGATCGTGCCGGCGCCCAGCCCGCGCGTCTTGGCGGCATGGGCGATCAGCGTGCCGAAATCGAACGTCATGTCCTCGCCCGCGTCCGCCCGCCCGAACGGCTTCCCGTTCAGGTCGACGTGCAGCTTGCGGTGGAGCTTGCCGTCCTGCCACCAGTCGCCCAGCGCATCGGGCGTCACGAACACCGGCGAGAAGGCCGATGCCGGCTTCGACTGGAAGAATCCGAACCCCTTGGCCAGTTCGCCCGGGATCAGCCCGCGCAGCGATACGTCGTTGGTCAGCCCGACCAGCCGCACCGCCGCCAGCGCCTCCTCGCGCGACGCGCCCAACGGCACATCGCCGGTCACGACCACGACCTCGCCCTCGAAATCCAGACCCCAGCTTTCCTCCCCCGCCGGAATCGGATCGCGGGGGGCCAGGAACCCGTCCGACCCGCCCTGATACATCAGCGGATCGTGCCAGAACGTCTCCGGCATCTCCGCCCCGCGCGCCTGCCGCACCAGCGCGACATGGTTCACATAGGCCGATCCGTCCGCCCATTGATACGCGCGCGGCAGCGGCGACGCGGCGTCGCGCTCGTGGAACCGCTCCTTGGGGATCACGTCATGGTCGAGGTCGGTCGCCAGGTTGCGCAGCGCGCCTTCGTGGCGGTCCCAGTCGTCCAGCGCCGCCTGCAGCGTCGGCACGATCCCGCTCGCATCCGCATACCAGGCGAGGTCGCTCGACACGACGACCAGGCGTCCGTCGCGACCGCCCTTGAGGCTGGCAAGTTTCATGCGGCACACTCTCCTCTTATGTCCTGCCCCGGTTTGCGCGCCGGAACGCACAATGTCGAGCCGGGGCGTACATGGTTCGTTAGGACGTTGTGCCACAGGGTCGATCGCCGGAGGAAATGGCGATGCAGCTCCCGCGCGAAACGCTGGTCGACGAACATGCCGAACTGACCGCCGTGATCGGCGAGCTGGTCGAACAGGCGGCACAGCGTCCGCTTCCCGCCTCCGCCGTCGCACCGCTGCGCTGGCGCCTCAGCCGCCTGCTCCTCGCGCATCTGGCGAAGGAGGACCGACTGCTCCATCCCCTGCTCCAACGGGGCGGCGACCCGGTCGCCGCCGCACTCTCCCGCCGGTTCGAAGAGGAGATGGGCGGCCTCGCCGACGCGTTCAAAGCCTATATGCACGACTGGAACGGCCAGCAGATCGCCGACGATCCCGACGGCTTCGAAACCGCGACCCGCGGGCTCGCGGCGGTGCTGGCCGACCGCATCCGGCGGGAGGAAACGCAACTCTATCGTCATATTCCGGGCGCTACGCCGCCCGCCGAGGTGGACGCGGGCGCGCTACGGGCCTAGTGCAGCGCCGATACCGGCATGCATGAGGGTTACAGGACGTGGCGAACGTAGCGGTGATCGGCGCCCAGTGGGGCGACGAGGGCAAGGGAAAGATCGTCGACTGGCTGGCGGAGCGCGCCGACATGGTCGTGCGGTTCCAGGGCGGCCATAATGCCGGCCATACGCTGGTCGTCGGCGGCACCACCTACAAGCTGTCGCTGCTCCCCTCGGGCATCGTGCGCGGCACCCCTTCGATCGTCGGCAACGGCGTCGTGCTCGATCCCTGGGCGCTGAAGGCGGAGGTCGAGCGCCTGCGCGAGCAGGGCGTCTCGGTCACCCCCGATACGCTGATGATCGCCGAGACCTGCGCGCTGATCCTCCCCTTCCACCGCGATCTCGACGGCCTGCGCGAAGACGCCAGCGGCGCCGGCAAGATCGGCACCACCCGTCGCGGCATCGGCCCGGCGTACGAGGACAAGGTCGGCCGCCGCGCGATCCGCGTCTGCGACCTCGCCCATCTCGACGATCTCGGCCCGCAGCTCGATCGCCTGACCGCGCATCACGACGCGCTGCGCGCCGGCTTCAACGAACCCGCGATCGACCGCGAGGGCCTGATCGCCGAACTGCGCGAGATCGCCGACTTCGTCCTGCCCTATGCCCAGCCGGTGTGGCGTGTGCTGGCGCAGGCCAAGGCGAAGGGTCAGCGGATCCTGTTCGAAGGCGCGCAAGGCGTGCTGCTCGACATCGACCACGGCACCTATCCGTTCGTCACCTCGTCCAACACCATCGCCGGCACCGCGGCGGGCGGTTCGGGCATGGGCCCGGGCGCGGTCGGCTTCGTGCTGGGCATCGCCAAGGCCTATACCACCCGCGTCGGCTCCGGCCCGTTCCCGACCGAGCTGGAGAACGAAACCGGCGAGCGGCTCGGCGTGCGCGGCCATGAATTCGGCACCGTCACCGGCCGCAAGCGCCGCTGCGGCTGGTTCGACAGCGTGCTGGTGCGGCAGGCGGCGGCGGTCGGCGGCATCACCGGCATCGCGCTGACCAAGATCGACGTGCTCGACGGGTTCGAGGAAGTGGCGATCTGCACCGGCTATCGGTTGGGCGACCAGGTGCTCGACTATTATCCCGCCCACGCCGCCGATCAGGCGAAGGTCGAGCCGATCTACGAAACCATGCCGGGCTGGTCGGAATCGACGGCGGGTGCGCGCAGCTGGGCCGAACTGCCGGCGCAGGCGATCAAGTACATCCGCCGTATCGAGGAATTGATCCAATGCCCGGTGACGCTGGTATCGACCAGCCCCGAGCGCGACGACACGATCCTGGTCCGCGACCCATTCGCGGACTGAAGCTCGAACTTACCAATCAACCCCGTTTGCTTCGAGCGCAGGTTCGAGCCTGTCGAGAACCAAAGTCGAGAAGGGTTTTCCCCGGCGGCAAGTTCTCGACGGGCGCTTCTCGACAAGCTCGAAGCTGCTCGAACCCAACGGTAGCGAATAGAACAACAAAAAAGGCCCGCCCGGATCGCTCCGGGCGGGCCTTTTTGCATCGACCGCGTTACTGCGGCGTGCCGGTCGGCGGCGGCGTGGTCGTCGACGGATCGCCGGTGGTGGTGGTCGTCGTATCGTCCGTCGTGTCGGTCTTCGACTCGCCGGGCTTGGCCGGATCGGTCGGGGCATCGACCGGGTTGGTCGGGCCGGTCGTCTGCGGTGCCGGCTGGGTGGGACGCATCGGGTCGGGGGTGCCCTGCGTCGTCGTCGGCGACGTCGGCTGAGTCTGGGTCGGCGACACCTGCGCGACGGCCGCGGTCGAACCGCACAGGATCAGCAAGCTCGTGACAATGGTCTTGCGCATTGAAATTCTCCTTGCATCAAGCAAGGGTTTCAATGCGTTACCCCACCGAAAGGGTCCAGCGCCGCGAAACGGCTCATCGCCCGATCCGGGCAGAACGCGGACGGGCCGTGGCGAGGAAGCGGTCGATTGTGGCAGAAATCTGTCCCGAATCGCGTGCCGACACACCGGCAGGCAGGCACGAGCGACGTTTTTGGTGGCGACCGATTCCCGCGGTCACGCTTCCCCGCCGCCGCCGCGATGCTCCTGCTGCACGACCGGTTCGGCGACCTTCCGGCGTCAGCCCACCTGCCCGCGATGGCGCAGCTTCTGGTCGGCCAGCACCAGCGAGACCATCGCCTCGACCACCGGCACACCGCGAATACCGACACAGGGATCGTGCCGGCCCTTGGTCGCGATCGTCGTCGCCTGTCCGTCCGGTCCGATCGTCTCGACCGGGGTCAGGATCGAACTGGTCGGCTTGAACGCTACCCGCAGCGTCACCGGCTGCCCCGTCGAGATGCCGCCGGCAATCCCGCCCGCATGGTTGGCGAGGAACTCGGGGCCATCCGCGCCCGGCCGCATCGGATCGGCATTCGCCTCACCCGAAAGCGCCGCCGCTGTAAAGCCGTCGCCGATCTCGACCCCCTTCACTGCGTTGATCGACATGGCGGCACTGGCCAGTTCGGCATCCAGCTTGGCATAGAGCGGCGCCCCCCAGCCCGCCGGCACGCCCTCGGCGCGACAAGCGACGACCGCGCCCAGCGACGAGCCGGCCTTGCGCGCGCCGTCGACCAACGCTTCCCAGCGCGCTGCCGCCGCCGCATCGGGGCAGAAGAACGGGTTGCGCCCGATCTCAGCGACATCGAACGCCGCCGGATCGATCGCATCGCCACCGATCGATTCGACCCAGGCGGTGATCGTCACCTCCGGGATCACCAGCCGCGCGACCGCGCCCGCCGCGACCCGCGCCGCCGTCTCGCGCGCCGACGACCGCCCGCCGCCGCGATAGTCGCGAAAGCCGTACTTCGCGTCATAGGCATAGTCGGCATGGCCGGGGCGATAGGCCTTGGCGACCTCCGAATAATCCTTCGACCGCTGGTCGACATTCTCGATCATCAGGCTGATCGGCGTGCCCGTAGTCCGCCCGTCGAACACCCCCGACAGGATGCGCACCGCATCCGGCTCGCGCCGCTGCGTCGTGAAACGGCTGGTCCCTGGCCGCCGTGCGTCGAGAAACGGCTGGATGTCCGCCTCGCTCAGGGGCAGGCCCGGCGGGCACCCGTCGACCACCGCGCCCAGTGCCGGGCCATGGCTCTCGCCCCATGTCGTGAAGCGGAACAGATGACCGAAGCTATTGTGGCTCATGCGTCTTCCCCCAACGCCGCAAAGGCGCGGGCATGGGCGGCCGCGCCGGGTGTGTGGACGCACGGTCCGTCGTTCAGGCGAATGCCCATGAAATGCTCGCCGGCATAGGGGCTGTCGAACCCGCGCGCCGTTGCCGCCTCGAACCCGAAGCGGCCATAATAAGCCGGATCGCCCAGCACGAACGCCAGCTCGACCCGTGCGCTGCGCAGATGCGCGATGGCAGCGGCGACCAGCGCTTCGCCGACGCCCTGCCCCCGTGCCGCCCTCGCCACCGCCAGCGGTGCCAACGCGACCGCTGCGATCTCGCGCGTGTCGGCCGTTACCTGCATCCGGCTGGCCGCGATCATGCCGACTACCACGCCCGCATCCTCGGCGACCAGCACCAGCACGAGATCGCCATCGATCGCCAGTTGCTGGACCAGCCGCGCCTCCGCGTCGCGCGGGAAACAGGCGCGCAGCAGGCTATCGACCGCCGGCGCGTCCGCACCGGTCGCCGCGCGGATGATGCTCATCGCTTACGACAGCGCGATGTCGGGCGCGTCCTCGGCCTTCATGCCGATGACGTTGTAGCCGGCGTCGACATGATGGATCTCGCCGGTCACGCCGCTCGACAGGTCGCTCAGCAGATACAGCCCCGCCCCGCCGACATCGTCGATCGTGACGTTGCGGCGCAGCGGCGAGTTCAGCTCGTTCCACTTCAGGATATAGCGGAAATCGCCGATGCCGCTGGCGGCCAGCGTCTTGATCGGACCCGCCGAAATCGCGTTCACCCGGATATTTTCCGGCCCCATGTCCATCGCCAGATACTTGACCGACATGTCGAGCGCCGCCTTCGCCACGCCCATCACATTATAATGCGGAACGACCTTTTCCGACCCGTAATAGGTCAGCGTCAGCAACGAACCGCCATTGGGCATCAGCGCCCGAGCGCGCTTGGCGACTGCGGTGAACGAATAGACGCTGATGTTCATCGTCATCAGGAAATTGTCGAGGCTGGTGTCGTAATAACGGCCACGCAGTTCGTTCTTGTCCGAAAAGCCGATGGCGTGGACCACGAAATCGATCGTCGCCCACCGAGCAGCGATCGTGTCGAACGCGGCGTCCAGCGCGCCCATGTCCGACACGTCGCATTCGATCAGGAAGTCGGCGCCCAGCTCGGTCGCCAGCGGACGCACGCGCCGTTCGAGCGCCTCGCCCTGATAGGTGAAGGCCAGCTCTGCGCCCTGCGCGGCGAGCTGCTTGGCGATGCCCCAGGCCATCGACCGATCGTTGGCGAGGCCCATGATGACCCCCCGCTTGCCCTGCATCAAACCGTTCACGCGACTGTCCCTTTTTCGTCTGTTGCCGCACCCTCTAGCGCAGGGTCGGGTGTTTCCGCCAGCGCCGCGTTCAATTCGCCGCCGATCACCACGCCCAGGCCGACGATGTAGAAGAAAAACAGCGCGATCATCACACCGGCCAGGCTGCCATAGGTGCGGTCATATCCGCCCAGCGCATCGATCGCGAGCGGGAGGAGCTGCGTCGTGCCGATCCACACCGTCGCCGTCGCCACCGCTCCGGGCCATTTCGGGCAGTTGGAATTGCGGTATTTCTTGGGGCTGAGCGAATAGAACAGCGTGTAGAGCGCGATGAACAGCGCCAGCGCCGGAAACAGCTTCGCGATCGACAGATAGGCTGCATAGGGCTGCAGGAACGGAAGCAGGCGATAGATGACCTGCTCGACGCCGACCAGCACGACCTGAAGGCTGAACGCGATCATCAGCATCACCACCGACCCGACGATCAGCCCGATCGACCCCAGTCGATATTCCCAAAAGGGTCGCGAGAACGGGATGCCATAGGCCTGCCGCAGGATCGACCGCACCGTTTCGATGAAGCCGGTCGTGGTCCACAGACCCACCAGCGCACCCAGCCACAGCAGCGACCCCGATCGCGCCTGCAACACGTCGAGGATCGGTTGCTGCAACACGGTCGCCACTTCGGGCGGCACGGTCTGCAGGAACGCCGTCACCGCATGGATGCTGTCGCCGCTGCGCCCGACCGCCCGCGCGATCGCCGCCGCGACGATGAAGAACGGGAACAGCGTCAGCAGCGACAGATAGGCAAGGTTGCCGGCATGGGTGAAGCCGTCGTTGAACGTACCGATCGCGACACGCTTCGTCACCTCGATCGCGCGCGCAGACGGGCGCAGCCGCGCAAGCGACGGGCGCCCGTGACGGTGCCGGGCCTCGGGGCTGGTCGGGGACGGCTCGGTCATGCAGTTCGTTTCGAATGGTTTCGCAGGCGGATCAAACGCCCAGCTTCGCCCTCGGGTCCGTATTCGCGCCGCTCCACCCCTCGACGAAGCGCGTCAGGTCGGCATCATCGGCGGGAAGGTCGACCATCAGCGTCACCAGCTGGTCGCCGCGCGTCCCGTCCTTGCGATGGAATCCGCGCCCTTTCAGGCGAAGCGTCTTGCCCGACGTCGCCCCCTTGGGCACGCTCAGCATCACCGCGCCGTCGACGGTCGGCACGCGGACCTTGCCGCCCAGCACCGCCTCGGCCAGGTTGATCGGCAGGTCGACGCGCACATCGTCGCCGTCGCGGGTATAGAAACGGTGCGGCTGCACCTCGACCGTCACGATCGCGTCGCCCGCACCGCCCGGCCCCGGATCGCCCTTGCCCGACAGGCGCATCTGCGTGCCGGTATCGACACCCGCCGGCAGTTTCAGGTCGATGGTCTTGCCATCGGCCAGCGTGATGCGCTGCGGGCTGAGCGTCGCAGCATCCTCGAATGGCACCTTCAATCGATAGGCAACATTGCCGCCCTTGGGCTGGGCGCGCCGCCCGAACCCGCTGGCGAAGCCGCCACCGGCGCCTCCGGCCCGGCCGCCGAACAGTCCTTCGAAAATGTCCGAAAAGTCGCCGCCCTGCCCTTCCGGTCCCATGTCGAACCCGCCGCGCCCGCCCGGTCCGGGGCGAAAGCCGCCGGCGCCGCCACCGCCGGTGCCAAAGCCGAAGGGCGAGGTCGGATTGCCGTCGCCGTCGATCTCGCCCCGGTCGAACCGCGCGCGCTTGTCCTTGTCGGTCAGCAGGTCATAGGCCTGCGTGACTTTGGTGAAGCGGTCCGACGCGGCCTTGTTGTCCTTGTTCCGGTCCGGGTGCAGCTCCTTGGCGAGCTTGCGATACGCCTTCTTGATATCTGCTTCGGTCGCGCCGCGCGCGACACCCAGGGTTGCATAGGGATCAGCCATGCTCCGGTAGCTAGGGCGCGCCGCGCGGCTCGGCAATGGGTTGCGCGGCCGAAACGGAAGCAAAACGAAGCGCGGTTCAACGTCGGTTCACGGCAGACACGGCACCGGGAGCCATCGCCTGCGTTGGCAGCGCAACATTCGTTCCGGAGAAGCCCGTCATGATCCATGCCTCGCTGTCGCCCCAAATTTCACGCCGCGGCATCCTCGGTGCCGCCGCTTTGGTCCTCCCGGTCGCCGTGCTCGGCGGCTGTGCCACGCCGCTTGGCAGCTATGGCGTCGAGGAAGGCGTCCGGCGCCTGCTGACCCTGTCCAGCCAGCGGGCGTTCGACCGGCTGCTGCGGCCCGGCGGCTTCTATGACGATCAGCTGACCCGCCTGACCCTGCCGGAGACCGCCGGACAGAACAATGTACTGGCAGCGGTGCTGCGGACGAACGCGGTGCGTGGCCGCATCGCCATGGCGCTGAATGACATCGCGGTCGATGCCGCCGACCGTGCGACGCCGATCGTGCTCGATTCGATCCGTGGCCTTACGCTGGCCGACGCCGTCGCCGTGCTGCGCGGCGGCCCGACCGCCGCCACCGACCTGCTGGCGCAATCGGCACGCGGCGCGGTGATCGAGGCGATGTTCCCCGAATTTTCGAACGGCCTGCGGTCGGACGCGACCGAAATCCTCTCGGCGATCGTCACCGCGCAGACCGGCATCGACTATACCGCCATCGCCCGCAGCGCCGCCGATCAGGCCGGCAACGCCATCTTCCGCGCGATCGGCCGCGAGGAGGCCGCGATCCGCGCCGATCCGCGCCGCACCGGCGATCCGGTGCTGACCGCGCTGCTGCTCGGCACGCGCGGCTGACGCCGGGCTTGGCAAGGACGCCGGCACGGCCGATATCCCGGCCATGGCGATCCCTGTCGAACCCGAACTCGATGTCGCGATCATCGGTGCCGGCCTGTCCGGCATCGATGCCGCATGGCACCTGCAACGGCGCTGCCCCGACCGCCGCTACGCGATCTTCGAGGCGCGCGACGCGATCGGCGGGACGTGGGACCTGTTCCGCTATCCCGGCGTCCGGTCGGATTCCGACATGCATACGCTGGGCTTTCCGTTCCGTCCGTGGCGCGGGGACAAGGCGATCGCCGATGGCGGTGACATTCGCGATTATATCGAAGATACCGCGCGCAGCTTCGGCATCGACCGCCACATCCGCTTTCACCACCGCATCGTCCGTGCCGAATGGTCGTCGCAAACCGCGCGCTGGACGCTGACCGTCGAGGTCGACGGCGCGGTGTCGACCGTCACCTGCCGGTTCCTGTTCATGGGCTGCGGCTATTACGACTATGCCAGCGGCCATGCCCCGGATTTTCCGGGACAGGCGGAGTTTGCCGGACGCATCGTCCATCCCCAGCACTGGCCGCAGGGCCTCGACGTCGCCGGCAAGCGCGTGGCGGTGATCGGCAGCGGCGCGACGGCGGTGACGCTGGTCCCTGCGCTGGCCGCACGCGGCGCGCAGGTGACGATGGTGCAGCGCTCGCCCAGTCACATCGTGTCGCAACCTTCGCGGGATCGCGTCGCGCATCTTCTCTACCGCCTGCTGCCGGAACCGGTCGCGGGACGCCTTGCCCGGTGGAAAAGCGCCGCGCTGGGTCTCGCCGCCTTTCAGTTCGCCCGCAGATTCCCGCGCCGGATGGAGGCGTTCATCCTGAAGGGCGTCCGCCGCGAGCTGCCTGACCTGCCCGATGTCGATCGCCATTTCACCCCGCGCTACGATCCGTGGGACCAGCGGCTGTGCCTGGTGCCGGACGCCGACCTGTTCACCGCGCTGCGCGACGGATCGGCCAGCATCCGCACCGATGCGATCCGCCGCTTCACCCCCACCGGCATCGAGCTGGCATCGGGCGGCCATGTCGATGCCGATATCATCGTCACCGCGACGGGGCTGAAGCTGCATTTGCTGGGCGGCATCGCGCTCACCATCGACAGCGTGCCGTTCGTCCCCGCCGACCATCTCATCTATCGCGGCATGATGGCCTCGGGCGTGCCGAACATGGTGCTGGCACTCGGCTATACCAACGCGTCGTGGACGCTGAAGATCGACCTGGTGGCGCGTCGCATGTGCCGCATGCTGAACCATATGCGACGGCATGGCTACGACATCTGCCTACCCGCACCGCCCGGACCGGACGTGGAACGCCGCCCGCTGCTCGATTTCAGTTCGGGTTACGTCACCCGTGCGGCCAGCATCACCCCGGCGCAGGGGTCGCGCACGCCGTGGCGGCTGCACCAGAATTACTTTCTCGACTATATGACGCTCGGCTTCGGCAAGATCGGCGACGGCGTCCTGCGCATCGCCCGCGCAGGCGATGCGTCAGCGCGCGGCTGACGCGTCGACTTCCGCCCCGTCGTCCAGCACGACCCGGTCGCGCCCTGCGCGCTTCGCGCGGTACAACGCCAGGTCGGCGCGGTGCAGCAGTTCGGCCGGCGACGTGTCGCCCGTCGCCACCGCAATCCCGCCGCTGACCGTCACCCGCACCGCAATCCCGTTCGCGACGATCGGGTCGGCGGCGACGGCGGCGCGCACCCGCTCGCTGGTGTCCAGCGCTTCTTCGGGCGAAATGTCGGCGAACAGGATCGCAATCTCCTCCCCGCCATAGCGCGCCACCGAATCGACCGCGCGCACCGACGCGGCGATCCGCGTCGCGACCGCCTCGATCACCATGTCGCCGACCTGATGCCCGTGCGCGTCGTTGATCCGCTTGAACCGGTCGATATCGAGCATCGCGACGACATAATGCCCGCCCGAGCGCAACGCCGTTTCGCGCGCCGCCTCCAGCATCGCGATCATCGTCCGCCGGTTGGCAAGGCCGGTCAGCGGGTCGGTGCCGGCCAGCCGTTCCAGCCGGGCATTGGCCGCGCGCAGCTCCCGCGTCCGCTGCTCGACCACAGTCTCCAGCGCGCGCGTCCGGCGGCGCAGCACGACCGTGCGCAGCTGCACGATGCCGAACACCACCAGCACCGCCACCAGCAGCAGCGCGGCGCGCACCACCCAGCGTTCATGCCATGCCTGCGCCACCACCAGGCTCACCCGGCCGGTGACCACGCGCGGGTGCACCCCCGGAATCTGCGCCTGCAGTTCGAGGATGTAGGTGCCGCCGGGCAGGTTGGTGTAGATCGCCGTCGCCGGGCTGGCGGGGGGAATCGCGACCCAGTCGGCGTCGAACCCGCGCAGGCGGTAGCGATAGCGTATCTCCTCCGGCGCGGCATAATCGCTCAACGCAAAGGCGATGCGGATGCCGTGCCCGTCGGCATGGATGGTGCGGTCGCGCCCCAACGGGTCGAAGGGAACGACACGGCCATTCTCCTCGATCTCGCTCAGCGTCAGCGGCGGCGTGGCGGTCGGATGCGCGGCGAGCAGCCGGTCGGGCCGCAGCACCATCAGCCCCCCGGTTCCCCCGAACAGCAGGTCGCCGGTGCGGGTGATCGCCGAGACGCGCTGGCTGAACGAGTTGGCGGTCAGCCCGTCGCGGCGGCTGACCGTCAGCACGCTTTCGTGGCGCGGATCGATCACCGAAATCCCGCTGGCCCCGGTGGCCCATAGCCGCCCCGCGCGGTCGATCTGCACCGCCGCGACATTGTCGTTGGCGAGGCCGCGTGCCTCGGTGATCGCGTGGAACCGCCAGTCGTCTCCGACGCGCTTGCCCCGGGCGACCCCGCCATAGGTGCCCACCCACAGCGCATCGCCCGCCGCCACGATCGATCCGGTATAGTTTTGCGGCAGGCTGGTCGGATCGGCGGGATCGTTGCGATAGGTCGCGAAGCGGCCGCTCGCCGGATCGAACCGGTTGATCCCGCGCGGGGTCGCGATCCAGACGCCGCCGCCGCGTGCCGCGACGATATTGATGACTTCGTTGTTGGCGAGCGACGCGTCATTCCCCGGCACATGGCGATAGCGGCGGACCTTGCCGCTACGTTCGTCACGGACGAACAACCCGCGATAGGTCCCGATCAACAGGCGATGGTCGATCCGCAGCATCGAAATGACCGGCAAGTCGCCCAGCTCGGGCAGCGGCAGCGCCCGTTCGGTCAGCGTATCCGGATCGATCATCACGACCCCGCGGCCGCCGGCCAAAATCGTGCCGTCGGGGCGTTCGGCGAACGCCTTGATATCCTGCCCGGCATGGTTGCCGTCCAGCCGCAGGTGGCGGACCACCCCCTGCATGCGGTCGACCATGTCAATCATCCCGTTGCTCATGCCGACCCAGATGCGGTCGCGGCGGTCGACCATCACCCCGCTGACCGTGCGATCGGCCAGCGAATGGCGCGGATCGGGCATGGCGTTGCCGATGGTCAGGATCGCTTCGGGTGCCGGGTCGGTATGCGACGCGCCGACCTCGGTCGCCGCCCATAACCGCCCCGTCCGGTCGATATGCAGGTCGCGTACGGTATCCCCCGACAGCGACCCGCGATTGGCCTGGAGGTTGCGGATCGATCGAACGGCAAGGCCGCCCTCGGTTGCGATGCGCAGCACGCCGACGCCATCGGTCCCGGCCCACACCACGCCGTTCGGCCCGGTGGCGAAGGTGCGGACGGTACGGTGTGCGATCAACGGCGACGCGCCCGCCAGCGCCGCTGGCTGGATGACGCGGCCACCCGCCAACTGCACGAAGATGCCGTGCGATCCGGTGCCGATCCACAACCGCCCCATCCGGTCGCGGGCGATCGCCCAGACGTCGCCGATATCCGGGGTCGCCACCGCCACGAAGCGGGCCGCGCCGCGTCGCCGGACGAACAGCCCATGGTCGCCACCGGCATAGAGCGTCCCGTCGGGATCGCGATGCACCGCGAACGCGCCCTCGGCCAGCGCATCGCCCTGGCTGGTCACCGGTGCGATCCGGTCGTGCCGGGCATCGTAATGGAACACGCCCCGGTCCGACGCGACATAGGCACCGTCCTGTCCGTCGGACACGATCGACATGATGCGTGTTCCAACGCCCACCCCGGTCGCCCCGCCGATCGCGACGAAGCCGTTCGAGCCCGGGTCGTACCGGACCATTCCGCCGACATTGGTGCCGACCAGCACCGCGCCATGCGGCAGCGCCAGCAGCGAACGGATGTAATTGTCGGGAACGCCACCAGTCCGCCCGATAGTCTGGCGGAATACCTTCAGCCGCTGCCCGTCATAGCGCGCCAGCCCGCCGCGCGTGCCGATCCACATCAACCCGTCGCTGCTCTGGACGATGGCGGTGGTCGTCGAATGCGGCAGTCCGGCGCTGCCGTCCAGCGTCTGGAACCATGGCGTGCGCCAGGCCGCCCAACCGTCCGCGACCGCCGACGCGCGCGCCATGGCAGGCAGCACGCCCGCCATCAGCAGGATCAGAAGGGCCAGACGTCGCATCGACATTGTAATGAAGGATTGCGACGAGTCTGGTTTAAACGTCCTTAACGCAGTTCGTCGCTCGACCGCGATTCAAGGCCGGCCAGCCGCACCGCACCGTCCAGCGGATCGCCCATCGGCGGACACAGATGCGCGACGGTCCGCACGCGCAGCCAGGGTTGCAGCCGCGGCGCCAGCCCGCCGACCAGTGTGCAGCGCGTCACCCCGCGGGCGACGAGGGTTTCGATGAACCGCTCGACATGGCCCGCCGCATCCTCGACGATCGACCGGGCGATGGGATCGTCCGCATCGGCATGGTCCATCACGATCGGCGCCAGCGCCCCGTAATCGCGCGGCCCCGCGGTGGCCATCCACGCCACCGCCTTCAGCACGTCATGGTCGAACAGCGCCGCCACCGCATCGGCCAGCGGCGTATGCCGTGTCCGCCCGTCGAGTGCACGCAGCGCATGGCGCACCGCACTCAGCCCCAGCGCCGCGCCGCTCCCCTCGTCCGACACCGGAAAACCGTACCCGCCCAGCGCGACCTCCTGCCCGTCGATGCGCAGCAGCGCCGCGCTGCCGGTGCCGAGGATCAGGATCGCGCCATCGCCGCCACCATGCGCGCCCAGATGCGCGATCTGCGCATCGCTCGCCAGCACGACCCCAGCGACACCGAAGTCGGTCGCCTCCAGCGCGGCGCGGATTCCCGGCCGGCGAATGCCCGCAATCCCCATGCCGACGCGGACCGTCGCTCTCTCCGCCGGAAACAGCTTCACGGTTGCCTGCGCGATCACATCGGTCAGCACCGCCCGCAGCGGATCGACCCCGATCCCGGCATTGGCTGCGCCCGCCTGCCCGGTGCCGACCTCCCGCCCGGAGGCGTTGACGAGTCGCGCCCGGCAGTTGCTGCCGCCGGCATCGATGCCCAGAAAGAAGCTCATGCTTCCCATGCCCGCGCCTTGAGCGTGTGCCCGATCCCCGGATTCAGCTGGTTGCGCGGATCGAGCTTGCGGTAAAATCCGGCCAGTTCTGGCTTCGCATTATAGAGATGCCCGACATTATGCTCGGCCGGATATTGCGCGCCCACCGCATCCAGCCGCTTCCACAGCGCATGTTCGAACGCCAGCGGGTCGACGCCTTTGCGCACGATATAGTCGCGGTGGAACACGTGGCAGAAGAAATGCCCGTAATATAGCGTGTCGACCACCTGCCCGCCCAGATCGTCCGGCAAAACTTCGGCCCAGTCGCGGCTGTTGCGCGGCAGTGCGACGTCGAGCGCGACGATATCCTCGACCGTATCGCCATGGACCGCGCGATAGCGCACCGCCGCGCCTGCCGCGACGAAGCGGTGCAGGAACGCCTTGGTGGCTTCGTCGGCCGAACATTCGAACCAGCCACCGGGCAGCAGCGTGTCGAGCAGCGAGGCGGTCGCCGCCGCATCGCCGCGCGGCATCTTCAGCAGCAGATGATGTTCGAACCGGTCGCGAAATGCGCGCATTCGTGGTGGCAGATGATCGCCCAGCAACGCGCCGGCCCGCTGCAACACCCGGTCGCTCAGATTGCGTACGAAGCGCTCGGTCACGCCATCGACCCACGCCTTCGCCGCGAACAGCCGCGGCAAGCGGTCGGTGCCCAGCCGCTCGATCGCGCGGAACGTGTCGCGGCCATAGCGGTCGGCGATATCGAACGCCCCGCGATGCATATATTCGCCCGCGATCGGCAGCTCGGCGAAATCGCGCAGCATCGTCCGGCGCAGCTCGGTCAAGCGGTCGGGATCGTCGGTCCCGATATAGAAGGTGACCGTCTCGTCCTCCTTCGCGAAGGTGTCGAGCCGCACTGCAAACACGATCAGCTTGCCCGCACTCCCTGCCGCCTCGAACAGGCAGCGCGGATCGGCATTGAACCTCGCCGGCACGTCGCTGTCGATATCACGGACATGGGTGACGTAACGATGGTCGTGCGCCGGCTTGTCCGTCGCCGGATCGACATCGGCCGCTGCAAAATCCCCCCGGTCCAACCGGTCGAGGATCGCCTCCGGATCGTCGCCCAGCGCGATCCCCAGATGGTTGACCAGCCGCAGCGCTCCGTCGGCGCCGACACTGCCGAACAGCGCCAGTTCGGTATAGGCCGGCCCGCGCCGGATCAGCGACCCGCCCGAATTGTTGCAAACCCCGCCGACCACCGACGCGCCCAGGCACGACGACCCGATCACCGAATGCGGCTCGCGCCCCAAGGGCCGCAACGCCGCCTCCAGCGCATAGAGCGTCGTCCCCGGCAGGCACACGACCTGCTCGCCACCGCGAAGCAGGTGCAACCGGTCGAGCCGCATCGTGCTGATGATCACCAGCCCGCCGGGATAGTCGTCGCCATCGGGCGTCGACCCGCCGGTCAGCCCGGTGTTCGACGCCTGCATCAGGATCGACACATCGGCGCCAACGCACGCCTGCGCCACCCGCCACAGTTCGACCAGCGACCCCGGCCGCACCACTGCGATCGCCGCCCCCTCGCCAGTGCGATACCCCCGCCGGAACCGCGCGGTCCGGCGCGGGTCAGTCAGCACGTGGCGGCGCCCGACGGCCTTGCGCAGGGTGGCGATCAGTTGCTCGGTTGCTAGGCCGCTCGTCATACCATCCCGTCTGCCGCCATCCTCAACTCGCACTCACCGTACCCCCGCGCGGGCGGGGGTCCAGAGCCGGACAACGCAACCTTGGCGTTCGGGACGCTGGCCCCCCGCCTGCGCGGAGGTACGGCATCATCAAGGACGAAGCGACTACCCCCTCACCGCGTCTGCATCCGGATGCCCACCCGGAACGCCCGGCCCAGCAGGTCCGAATAGGTGCTGTTCGCCGCCAGCCCGGTTTCGGGCAGCAG
This sequence comes from Sphingomonas sp. ABOLH, assembly GCF_003951715.1. Taxonomy (NCBI): domain Bacteria; kingdom Pseudomonadati; phylum Pseudomonadota; class Alphaproteobacteria; order Sphingomonadales; family Sphingomonadaceae; genus Sphingomonas; species Sphingomonas sp. ABOLH. The sequence continues at coordinate 18,058 of NZ_QQWV01000046.1, forward strand.
GATCGGTTCGCGGTTGAACAGGTTGGTGACGTTCAGGAACACCTCCCCCTTCGCGCCGCCGCCCATATCGACCTTGCCGGTCAGGTTGAGGTCGAAATAGGTCGCGCCGTCGATCCTGTTGCTGTCGATCGTCGGGAATTGCGACACGGTCCCCCCCGGACGCCCGACCGGGCAGTTCGTCGAACACACGATATAATTGTTCGAATAGGTCCCGCCGGCGACCCCGCGCGCGGTGCCGGTGATCGCGAAATTGTCGGTGTCGTAGCTGGCGTTGAAGCGATAGATCCAGCTCGGCAGGCTCGACCCGCCCAGCTGCCCGACGATATCGACCGGCACGACGTTCGGCACGCCGCTGTCGGTGATGTTGTCGATATAGCGCGTCGCCAATGCCTTGAGCGTCACATTGCCCGGCACGCTGTCGACCACGTCAGCCAGCGGCAGGCGATAGGTTGCATCGAAGTCCAGCCCGCGCACCGTCTGCCGCGCGAAGTTGAACGGGCTGGCGCGGAAGAAGAACTCGCGGTCCCCCGTCGGATCGGGACCATAGGCGGCGCAGAACTCGGTCCGCCCTTCGAAGCAGCGGTTGATGATATCCTGCGCAAAGAACTGGCCGATCGCGTCCTGCAGCTTGATGAGGAACCCGTCGGCCGAGAAGGAGAAGCCGGGGATGAAGCGCGGCTGCAACACCACGCCGACGCTGGTCGAATCGGCGATTTCGGGCTTCAGGTTCAGGTTGCCCGTCGTCGTCTCGCGGAAGGTGACGCCGTTGCGGTTGGTGAACGGATCGGTCAACGTGTTCGTACGCGACGTGCCCGCCTGAAACAGCTCGTTCAGATTGGGCGCGCGGATGTCGCGCGACCGGGTGACGCGGAAACGGATATCCTCGATCGGCTGCCACGTCGTGCCGACCTTCCACGTCGTCACATAACCCGACGTCGAATAATCGGTCGCCCGCACCGCGCCGTTGAACTCGACTCCCGACCCCAGCGGGACCACGGTCTCGAGATAGGCTTCCTTGACGTTGTAGCTGCCGAAGGTCGGCAGGAAGTTGCCGACCGACCATCCGGTCTGGAACTCGGTGGGCACATTGCCCGACACTTCTTCCTTGCGATATTCGCCGCCGACCGCGACGCTGACATCGCCGGCCCAGGTCGCAAAGGGCACGACCGACAGGTTGATGCCCGCCACCGTCTGCTTGAGCGTCTGGTCGCGATACGGATCGCCCAGCGCATAATCGATCGCGCCCTGGCTGGTGACGCCGACGCCCAGCCGGTTCATCGGGACGCAGCCATTGGTGGGCGCGGTCAGCGTCGAGCGGCAGACGATGGTGCCGGCGGCCACGCCCAGCGCATTGCCCGCCGGCGCGAACACCGCGTCGGTGGCATTGGCCATGCGCGCGACGTTCATGATGTCGCGCAGCTGCTCGCGGGCGTTGGTCTCGCCATATTGGCCATAGGCGCTCCACACCGCCTTGTTGCCGAACAGCTGGAAATCGCCCTCCGCGCCGATCGCGTAACGCTGCACGTCGCGGCTGCTGTTGTTCTTGCGATACGGTAGGTCGACGGCGGTGGTGCCGATCGTCACCGTCTGGATACCCGCCAGCCGCGCCGCGCCCAACGTGTTGATGAGGTACGCATTGTCCGCACGCAGCGTGGTCGTCGTCGTCAGCTGCGGCCCGGCGTTGAACAGCGTTTTCTGCCAGTTGTACGATGCCTCGCCGAACACCGTGATCCAGTCGGCCAGCTGATAGCTGACCCGCCCGAACACGCCATGCCGGTCGTCATCGGCGTCGAGGCCGATATTGCGCCCCTGATCGTTCAGCTGCCAGTCGCCGCCCTGCGTCCGCGTCGGTGCGCTGCTGCCGCCCAGCGCGGGCGAATTGAAGCTGCCATAGTTGAACTGGTTCACCGACCCGCCGGCACCGAAATAGATGCCGCGCAGCCGGTTGGCGGTGCCGCCGGTCGAATTCAGGATAATCCCACCCGGCGTCGCGTTCGCCACGCCGATCTGGTTCAGCGTCAGGAACTGCGGCAACCCGTTGGTATTGGTATAGGCCGGGTTGGTGACGACCACCCGCCCGCGCGCATTCCATTCCCGATCGACCTGGAAGATGCCGTCGCGATGCGCGACTTCCCCGCTCAGCAGGATATGCCCGCGCCCGTCGGCAAAACTCGTGCCGCCCGCCACGCTGAACGAGTAATTGAACCCGTCGCCATATTCGGTGATGCCGCTGTCGGCGGTGACCTTCAGCCCCTCATAGGTCTTGTCGAGCGCGAAGTTGACCACGCCCGCCACCGCGTCCGACCCATAGGCCGCCGACGCACCGCCGGTCACGATCTCGACGCTCTTCACCAGCGATTGCGGGAAGGTGTTGATATCGACCAGTCCCGTGACGCTCGACCCGACCGAGCGCCGCCCGTCGAGCAGCACCAGCGTGCGGATTTCGCCCAGCGCGCGCAGGTTCAGCGCGTTGATCCCGGCCAGACCCGAGCTGATCGCGAGGCGCGAGTTGGCGGGGCGCAAACTGCCCGCCACCGCCGGAATCTGGTTCACGAAATCGGCTAGGTTGTTGGTCGGCGAACTGTTCTGGATTTCCTGCTGGGTCAGCACGGTCAGCGGCGTCGGCGACTGGAACCCGTCGCGCACCACGCGCGATCCGGTGACGAGGATCTCGCCCTCCGCCTGCGTCTCGGCAGCGGTCGCCTGGTCGGTCTGCGGAACCGCGTCCTGCGCGAACGCTGGGGTCGCGATGCACAGCGCAGCGAGGCTGGTCGCGCGCGCCAGTGCCGGGAGATACCGCCGGAAGGGCATGGATGTCGTCATGGTTAGCTCCCCTTCGCCCGTTGGTCGGGCTGGATTTGTTACCGGATTGGTTCCTGCGGCATCGCCGAACCGATCGTAGCCGCCGTAGCGCCATCGTCGTTCGTGTCGAAGGCGAAAGCTGCGCGGTCGCAGGGACATGCGTCAAGCGATGCGCGGCTATTATCGCTTCGTCGGGCCATAGCCGCAGATTATGGGCAGCCCTGCCATAAACGCGCCCTATGGGCCGGGGCGCGGTTGTCATACCTGTCGCCGGCACGCTGTCCGTAGAGTGCGGCAACCTCAGCCTCACCCGTTCGTGCTGAGTAGAGGCTGAGCTTGTCGAAGCCTCGTATCGAAGCACCCTCGGCGGTCCTTCGATACGCTGTTTCGACTACGCTCAACAGCTACTCAGGACGAACGTGTACCTTTTGTGCGATGCCGAGCGCCGCATCGCATGACCAGCAAGGGATGCCGCCGATGATGAACCGCCGCGCCTTTTTACAGGGATCGGCCGCCGCGTTCGCGCTGGTGCCGATGGTCGCGGGTGCCGCGCCCGCGCCCGACACCCTCTCCGCCCCGATCGAGATCGTCGACGACATTTACGGCGTGCCGCATATCCGCGCCGCGACCATCCCCGACGCGTTCTACGGACAGGGCTATGTCGTCGCGCGCGACCGGCTGTTCCAGATCGATCTCGGCCACCGGCGGGAACTGGGCCGGCTGGCCGAAGCATTCGGCGCGGACTTCGCCCGGCACGATGCGGCGGCCCGCCTGTTCCATTATCGCGGCGACCTGGATGCCGAACTGCGCAAGGTGCCCGCCAATGTGCTGGAATGCACCCGCGCCTATATCGCAGGCATCAACGCGCGCATCGACGAGGTGCTGGCCGACCCGGCATTGCTTCCGCCCGAATACACGATCCTCGGGGTCCAGCCGATCAAATGGGCGATCGAGGATATGGTGCTCGCCCGCGGTGGCGCGATCGGCAATGCCGATGACGAAATCCGCCGCGCGCAACTGGCCGCGATCGGCCTGCTTGACCTCGACGCGATCGTCGCGCCCTTGCGTCCCAACTGGCAGATGACCGTCCCCGACGGCCTCGACACCGCCGCCATCTCGCCCGCCGACTTCGGCGTGTTGCGGCAGGGCGGCCTGCCCTTCGGTCCCGACACCCCGGTCCGCGATCCGGCCGAAGGTCCGATGGAACACGCCAATGCCGGCAGCAACGCGTGGACCGTCGCGGGCAACCGCACCGCGACCGGCCGCCCGATCCTTGCCAACGACCCGCATCTCGGCATCGGCGGCTTCGGCCCGCGCCATGTCGCGCACCTGACCGCGCCTGGCCTTGACGTGATCGGTGGCGGCGCGCCCGGCCTGCCCGGCATCATGCAGGGCCATACCGACCGCTTCGCCTTTGGCCGCACGAACTTCCATATCGACCAGCAGGACCTGTTCATCCTCGAACTCGATCCCGCCGATCCTGAACGCTACCGCCACAATGGCGGCTGGAAGCGCTTTACCAAGATCGACATCGCGATCCCGGTAAAGGGCACCGCCCCCTATGTCGCGACGCTGCGCTATTCGGTGCAGGGGCCGGTCGTGTCGCACGATCCGGCGAAGCGCCGCGCCAGCGTGCTGGCGTCGATCGCGATGCAGCCGGGCGGCGGCGGCGCCTTCGCGATGGTCGCCATCAACCTCGCCCGCGACTGGGCATCGCTCAGGAAAGCGTTCCGGCTCCACCCCTCGCCGACCAATTTCCATTATGCCGATACGCAGGGAAATACCGGTTGGCAGGTGATCGGCTTCGCACCGGTGCGCAAGCGCGGCGACGGGCTGCTGCCGGTGCCGGGCGACGGTCGCTACGACTGGACCGGCATGCGCGACTTCGCGTCGCTGCCCAACGAATATAACCCCAGGAAGGGCTGGTTCGCCTCGGCCAACCAGAACAACCTGCCCGCCGACTGGCCGCGCGACCGCATCCCCGCCTTCTCGTTCCGCGCGCCCTATCGCTACGAACGCATCGCCGACGTGCTCGCCGCCCAGCCGAAGCACAGCATCGCCGACAGCGTCGCGTTGCAGTTCGACACGGTCTCGACGCCGGCACGCCAGTTGATCGCGCTATTGCCCGCCACACCCTCCCCGGCCGGCGACATGCTGCGCCGCTGGGACGGCCGCCTGACCGCCGACAGCGGCCCCGCCGCGCTGTTCGAAATCCTGTGGCGCGATCTGGGCAAGCGGATGCTGGCTGCCATCGTCCCCGACCGGGCCAAGGCGCTGGTGACCGAAATCGACCCCTCGGTCCTGCTCGGCATCCTCGCGAAACCCGATGCGCGGCTACCGGCCACCGCCCGCGACGCGATGCTACGCGACGCGCTCGCCTCCGCCTGGACCAGCGCGCAGTCGCTGCTCGGCCGCGACCCTGCCGCATGGCGCTGGGGCAAGCTGCATCAGGTCCGCATCGCCCATCCCCTGTCGCGCATCCCCGCCATCGCCGCCGCCTTCCCCCCGATCGAGGGCGGCGGATCGGGCGGCGACAGCTACACCGTCATGGCACGCTGGCTGGGCGACGGCCCCGGCTGGCGCGTTGGCGGCGGAGCCAGCTATCTGCAGGTCATCGACGTCGGCGCATGGGACAATTCGGTATTCCTGAACCTGCCCGGCCAGTCGAACGACCCGCGCAGCCCCCATTACCGCGACCAGTACACCCCGTGGATCGCCGGCCAGACGCTGCCCCTGCTGTTCAGCCGCACGGCGGTGGACGGCAAGGCCGCGCGCCGTGCTACGCTGATGCCCCCGCCCAGAAGGATTCGCCGATGAAGCGCCTGCCCCTGATCGCCCTGTTCGCCGCGCTCGCCGGTCCGGCCGTGGCAGCCGCGCCCCGGGTCGACATCGTGATCCGTGGCGGCACCATCTATAACGGCGCGAACGCGGAACCGATCACCGGCGATGTCGAGATTGCCGGCGACCGCATCGTCTATGTCGGCCCGACCCGCCGGACGCAGGCGGCGCAGATCATCGACGCGAAGGGCCAGATCGTCGCACCCGGTTTCATCGACGCCCATACCCATCCCGACAGCTATATCCGCTCGACCGACGCGAAGGAGCGTCTCAACCTCCCCTGGCTGGCGCAGGGGGTGTCGACCATCGTCATCGGCGTCGACGGATACGGCACGCCCGACGTCGCGGAGGACGCGCGCAAGCTGATGGCGGGCGGCATCGGCACCAATGTCGCGCCGTTCGTCGGCTTCGGATCGGTGCGCGGCCGCGTGCTCGGACAGGACGACCGCGCCCCGACCCCTGCCCAACTGACGCAGGAAAAGGCGCTGGTGGCCAAGGCGATGTGCGAAGGCGCCTATGGCTTTTCGACCGGCCTGTTCTACGCGCCGCAGAGCTTCGCCAAGACCGACGAGGTCGTCGCCATCGCCCGCGAAGCCGCGATTCGCGGCGGCATGTACGACACCCATCAGCGCGACGAATCCAACTATTCGATCGGCCTCATCAACTCGACCAAAGAAGTAATCGAGATCGGACGGCAGGCGAACATGCCGGTCCATATCGCCCATCTGAAAGCGCTGGGCGTCGACGTCCATGGCAAGGCCCCCGAACTGATCGCCACGATCGAAGCCGCGCGCAAGGCCGGGCAGAACGTCACCGCCGACCAGTACCCGTGGCTCGCCTCCGGCTCCAGCGTCGATGCCTCGCTCGTCCCGCGCTGGGCGAACGACGGCGGCTATCCGCGCCTGATCCAGCGCTTCGACGACCCGGCGACGCTGGCGAAGATCAAGGTCGAAATGGCCGAGAATCTCCGCCGGCGCGGCGGCGCGGACTCGCTGCTGCTGACCAGCGCCGGGATGCCGTGGACCGGCAAGACGCTCGCCCAGATGGCGACCGCGTGGAAGCTCGACCCGATCGACGCCGCGATCAAGATCCTGCGCGTCGCCGATGCCACGGGCAAGGAACCGGCCGGCGTCTCGGTCGCCAGTTTCAACATGATCGACGCCGATGCCGACCTCATCATGCGGCAGCCCTGGGTCGTGACCAGCTCCGACGGATCGAACGGCCATCCGCGGCAATACGCCACCTTCCCGCGCAAATATCAGGTCTATGTCCGCGAGCGGAAGGTGATCACGATGCGCGACTTCATCCACCGCTCGACCGGCGCCACCGCCGACATGTACCGCATGGACCATCGCGGTTACCTCAAACCCGGCTATTATGCCGATGTAGTCGTGTTCGACCCGGTCAACTACGCCCCCCGCGCCACCTACGTAAACCCGCGCGTACCCAGCGCCGGCGTCAAGGCGCTGTTCGTAAACGGCAAACTAGCGCTCAAGGACGGCGCCACCACCGGCGCCGCCCCCGGCCGCGCCCTGCTGCGCCCGACGCCGAAGAACTGCCCCACCACCTAACCCTCACGTCACCCCGGGCTTGACCCGGGGTCCCGCTTCTCCTTCTTCCAACGCCAGCCAGGAAGCGGGACCCCGGATCAAGTCCAGGGTGACGGGTGCGACAACACCGTCGCCCCAGCGCAGGCTGGGGCCTCCCGCGGCGAGGCGCGCGCCGTACTACCGCAAGATCCCAGCCTGCGCTGGGACGACGTTCGTTGCGACAGCACCACCCATAACCCAACGCTATACCTCCCCGCGACAGCACGATATGACGCGCGCGGCCACCCCGCCCTATCCCGATGGTCCATACAGCCAGCAGGGTGCGCGATGATCCCCGGTCCCTTCCTCCTCTATCTCGGCCATTCCGACGACGCGGTCGGCATCAAGACCTCGCGCGGGGTTGCGGCCTTCCGCCCGGACGAATGCGTCGGCGAATGGCGCCACGACGACTGCCCGCTGACGCTCGGCCTCCCACGCATGGACGCCGCGCAAGGCCGCGCAGCCGGCGCCAACACCCTGATCCTCGGCATCGCCAATGCCGGCGGCAAGATGGGCGACGCGCTGATCCGCGATGCGCTGTCCGCCATCGCCACCGGCATGCACGTCGCCTCGGGCCTGCACCAGCGGCTGCGCGACGTGCCGGAAATCGCCGATGCCGCACGGCAAGCCGGCGTCCAGCTGTTCGACGTCCGCGATCCCCCCGCGAACCTGCCGGTCGGCAACGGGAAGAAGCGCGCCGGCAACCGCCTGCTGACCGTCGGCACCGACTGTTCGGTCGGCAAGATGTATTCGACCCTCGCGCTCCAGCGCACTATGGTCGCCCGCGGGATCACTGCCGATTTCCGCGCCACCGGACAGACCGGCATCCTGATCGCCGGCTCGGGCGTGCCCGTCGACGCGGTGGTCGCCGACTTCATTTCGGGCGCGATCGAGACGATCACCCCGGCGCGCAGCGATGACGGCTGGGACCTCATCGAGGGACAAGGATCGCTGTTCCACCCGTCCTTCGCCGGTGTCTCGACCGGCCTGCTCCACGGCGCCCAGCCGCGCGCGATCGTGATGTGCCACGACCCGGCGCGCGAGCATATGCGCGGGCTTCCCCATTACGCCGTCCCCGGCATCGCCGAGTGCATCGCCGCCAACCTGTCGGTCGCGCGCCTCACCAGCCCCGACGTGCAGGCGGTCGGCATCGCGCTCAACACGGTCAAGCTGCCCGAGGACGAGGCGCGCCGCCTGTGCGCGCAGACCGCCGACGCCCACGGCCTGCCCTGCACCGATCCCTATCGCTTCGGCGCGGACCCGATCATCGACTGGATGCAGACATGCTTCGACACCTCGACGTCGCCCATGACCGTTTCGGCCTGAGCACCCCGTTCCGCATTTCGCGGGGGGTGAAGACGGCGGCCGATGTCGTCACCGTCACCCTTCGCGAAGGCGGAACGATCGGGAGAGGCGAAGCCGTCCCCTATGCCCGCTATGGCGAGACGATCGAGGACACGATCGCCGCGATCCGCGCCATCGCCCCGGCGCTGGCCGACGGCGCCGGCCGACAGGACCTCGCCGCGCTGCTCCCCGCCGGGGCCGCGCGCAACGCGGTCGACTCCGCGCTATGGGATCTCGAAGCCCGCCTCGCCGGCACGACGGTCGCCGCCCTCGCCGGCCTCGACGAACCGGTTGCGCTGCCGTCCGCCATCACCATCGGCCTCGACACCCCCGACGCCATGGCCCGCGCAGCGGCCAAGGTCGCGACCGTGCCCCTGCTCAAGGTCAAGGTCGACCGCACCGACCCCGCCGCCCAGATCGCCGCGATCCGCAGCGTCGCGCCCTTGCCCCGCCTGATCGTCGATCCCAATGAAAGCTGGACGATCGACACGCTCCGGTCTTTACGCGAACGCCTGATCGAATGGCGCGTCGACCTGCTCGAACAGCCGCTCCCCGCCGGCGAAGATCATGACCTCGCCACCTTCGACAGCCCCGTCCCCATCGCCGCCGACGAAGCGCTCCACACCGCCGCCGATCTCGACCGCCTCGCCGGCCGCTACGACGTGGTAAACATCAAGCTCGACAAGACCGGCGGGCTGACCGAAGCACTGGTGCTGGCCGGCAGGGCGCACGCAAAGGGATTCGGGTTGATGGTCGGGTGCATGGTCTGTTCGTCGCTGGGCATCGCGCCGGCCATGCAGCTGGGCGGCCGGGCGTCGTTCGTCGATCTCGACGGTCCGCTGTGGCTGAGCGAAGACCGCGCAGGCGGCGTCACCGACCATGAAGGCATGTTGTCGCCCGCCACGCCGGGCTTCTGGGGCAATTGATGCGCCGCTGGTTCGCGATCCCCCTGTGGCAGCGCGTCGTCGCCGCGCTGTTCCTCGGCGTCGTGATCGGCCTGTTGTGGCCGGAGGGCGCTGCGGCGATCAAGATCGTCGGCGACCTGTTCGTCCGCCTCATCAAGATGCTGGTCGTGCCGGTCGTCCTGATCACCATCGCCGCCGGCATCGCCTCGCTGGGCGATCCGCGCCGGCTGGGCGGCATCGGCGGGCGAACCGTCGCGCTGTTCGCCTTCACCACGTTGGTCGCGGTGTCGATCGGCATGGGGTTCGGCCTGCTGCTGCAACCCGGCAGCGGCATCGCCCTGTCGGGTGTCGCGCCGCACGTCCTCGGCCCGCCCGTCACGCCTGCCGACCAGCTGCTCGGCATCGTCCCCGTCAATATCGTCGACGCGCTGGCAAAGGGCGACATGCTCGCCATCATCTTCGTCGCCGTCCTGCTCGGCATCGCCAGCGTGGTATCGGGCGAAGCGGGCAAGCCGGTCGTCGCCCTCCTTCAGGGGCTTGCCGCCGTCCTGCTCCACCTCGTCCGCATCGTGATGGAGGTGACCCCGTTCGGCGTCCTCGCCCTCATCGCCAATGCGGTGGCAAGCGGCGGCACGGCGGTGTTCGTCCATGTCGGCTGGCTGGCGCTGTGCGTCATCCTCGCCTCGCTGACCCAGATGGCATTTCATGCCGGGCTGCTGCGCTTCGTCGCGCGGTTGCCGGTGGTGCGCTTCTTTCGCGGGATCGTCGATGCGCTGATCGTCGCCTTCTCGACCGCCTCGTCCTCGGCCACCCTGCCGGTCGCGCTCCGGGTCAGCCAGGACAATCTCGGCATCGCCCGGCCCATCACCTCGACCGTGCTGCCCTTGGGCGCCAGCATCGGCAAGGACGGGACGGCGATGTATGTAGGCCTGCTCGGCCAGTTCGCGTTGCAGGCGCTCGGCATCGTTCCCGACGCCTGGATGCTCGGCGTCATGCTCGCGACCGGCGCCCTCGCCGCCTTCGGCACCGCGCCCGTTCCCTCCGCCTCGCTGTTCATGCTGGCGGCGATGCTCGGCGCGGTCGGGGTCGGCGCGGAACAGACCGCGCTGGTCGTCGGCCTCGTCCTCCCCTTCGACCGGCTGCTCGACATGACCCGCACCGTCCCCTCGGCCAGCGCCAACCTGACCGTCGCGACACTGGTGGCGCGCGCCGAACACGGGCTGGACGAGGCGCGCTATCGGGGCCAAGTGGCGACATGAACCTGCGCCACATCGAAATCTTCCACGCGGTCTACGTCAATGGATCGGTCAGTGCGGCGGCCCGCGCGCTCAACATCTCGCAGCCCTCGGTCTCCAAAACGCTGCGCCATGCCGAGACGCTATTGGGCTTCGAACTGTTCCAGCGCACCAACAGCCGCCTCGTGCCCACCGAAGACGCCCATGCCCTGTTCGGCGACGTCGCCGACATTCAGGAACGCGTCCGTGCCTTGCGCGAAGCCGGCCGCAACCTGCGCAGCGGCGGCGGCGCGACGCTGCGCATCTCGGCGCTGCCCAGCCTCGCCTTGGGCGCGCTACCGACCGCCGTCGCCCGCTTCATGGCCAGGCGCCCCGACGTCCGCTTCGACCTGCAGACCGTCCATCACGACGACCTGCTGCGCAAGCTGTACGAACGCGAGACCGACATCGCCATCGCCGCCGAAGTCCCGCGCGGCGCTCCGCTCGGCAAGGTGTGGCTGGGCGAAGGCGAACTCGTCGTCCTCTACCGCGAGGCGGACCTGCCCGGCATGGCGGCGCGGATCGACCTGCCGCAACTCGTCGGCCACCCCTTTATCACGCTGGCGGCCAGCGGTCCCATCGGCCAGCTCTTCGCACAGGAACTCGAACGCCTCGGCATCGAATTGCAGGAGGTCGCCTCCGCCCGCACCTTCTACATCGCCGCCGCGCTGGTCCGCGCGGGCGTGGGGTTGAGCGTCGTCGACAATTTCACCGCCGAAGCCTCGCTCGCCGACGGCCTCGCCATGCGTGCGTTGAAGCCCTCGCTGACCTTCGACGTCCACGCCATGCACCTGCTAGACCGCCCGCCCAGCGCGCTGGCCAGCGAGTTTCTGGGCGTGCTGCGCGAGGTGATCGAAGCGGCGTAAGGCGCACCGTACCCCCGCGAAGGCGGGGGCCCAGGGCAACAAACGACACCGCCCGCGGATCTGAACCCCCGCCTACGCGGGGGTACGCTCCCCGACCGTCACCCCGGACTTGATCCGGGGTCCCGCTTCTTCTTCCGCAAAAGCCGAAACGCCGCCTCCATTCCGGCCCCAAACGTCATCCCAGCCAAGGCTGGGATCTCCCCGTAGCGAAGCGCGTGCCTCGCCACACGAGGCCCCGGCCCACGTAGAAGCGACGAACCCTCTGCTTTCCTACAAACGCCGCCTCAGCTAACCCTGCGGACGCTCTTTCGAACCGCCGCAACCCGCCCCAAACCAAACGCCACCCAAAACCGCCACGAGTGTGAACTTAGTGAACTTTGCCCCCCAAATCCACTAACCCTTTGACATCGCATCAAACCCCGCCACCACCGCATCCCCCGTCGCCGGCCGCAACTCGAAAATCCCGCTATCGAAATGCCGCGTCGGATGCACTCGATTGGTCAGCAGCGTCCACGCCAGCCCGCGCTCGAAATCGACCCACAACCCCGTCCCGGTAAACCCGGTATGCCCGATCGTCCCCGCCGAGCACGCCTGCCCGCGGTCGAGCCGATCTATACCTATGGCGACGATCCGGCGCGCCGCCCACGTCATATTGCCGCAGGTCGGGGATCGCATCGGTCAGCGGCCGGTCGAGATCGATCCGCCCTTCGT
>NZ_QQWV01000047.1:0-29341 GCF_003951715.1 Sphingomonas sp. ABOLH
CCCCCCACCCTCGCGCCCGAGAGGGGAACCGTCATGGCCAGCAGCATCCGCACGCCCCAGCCCGGCGTCGGCCAGTTCGTGTCGCTGCGCGGGCGGCTGTGGATGGTCGAGGCGCAGCCCGACGGCCCCTATGACGGCCACCGCCTCGCCTGCATCGACGACGACGCCAGCGGCGAGGATGCCCGCATACTGTGGAGCGCGGAGGTCGACGCGCGGCTGCACGATGAGGAGGCATGGGCCTCGCTCGGCCGCGAAGGCGGCGTGCTCGGCGGCGATGCCGCCAGCTTCTCCGCCTATCTGCGCACCGTCCGCTGGCGCACCGCGACCGCGGCCGAACGCGACCTGTTCCAGGCGCCGTTCCGCGCCGGCATCCGGCTCGATCCCTATCAGCTGCTGCCCTTACGCAAGGCGCTGCGCCTGCCGCGCGTCAACCTGCTGATCGCCGACGATGTGGGCTTGGGCAAGACGGTCGAGGCCGGGCTGGTGCTGCGCGAGATGCTGCTGCGCCGCCGCGTCGATTATACCGTCGTCCTCGCCCCGGCCGCGATGACCGGCCAGTGGCGCGACGAATTGCAGAGCAAGTTCGGCCTCGCCTTCGACATCATCGACGCCCGCCATCTCGAAGCGCTGCGCCGCCGTCGCGGCTATGGCGCGAACCCTTGGGGCTCGGGATCGCGCTTCATCCTGTCGCACCGGCTGCTGGGCGACGAAGCCTATGTCGCTCCGTTGCGCGACGTGCTGGAGGATTTTCGCGCCCGCTCGCTGCTGATCCTTGACGAGGCGCATCATGCCGCCCCGTCCGGTGGCGGGCGCTATGCGATCGAAAGCCAGTTCACCCGATCCTTACGCGACCTGTCCGACCGGTTCGAACATCGGCTGTTCCTCTCGGCGACACCGCATAACGGCCACCCGAACAGCTTCGCCACCCTGCTCGAACTGCTTGATCCGCAGCGCTTCACGCGCGGGGTCGCGGTGCGGCCCGCAGACCTCGAACCGGTCATGGTCCGCCGCCTCAAAAGCGACCTGCGCGCACTCGGCGAACGCTTCCCCGAACGCCTGGTCGAACCGATCGTCCTCGACCATCTGCCGGAAACCGCCCCCGAACTCGCGCTCGCCGCGATGCTCGCCGACTATCGCGCCCTGCGCGAGGCGCGGATCGCCACCCTGCCCCCCGCCCGCCGCGCGCAGGCACGCCTCGGCTTCGTCGGCCTGCAACAGCGCCTCCTCTCCTCGATCCCCGCCTTCGCCCGCACGCTGAAGGTCCATATTGACGGCCTCGACCGCGCCATCGCCGGGGCGGCAGCGACCACGCCGGTCGAAGACCCCGAACCCGACGCCCCTGACCTCGCCGCGCAGGAGGACACCGCGCTCGACCTGCTCGACCGCAGCGACGAAGCCCGCGCCCGCGCCGAAGCACTGGCCGGCGCACGGGACACCCCGCCCGCCCGCCTCGCCGCCGAACGCGCCCATGCCGCCGCGATGCTGGCGCTGGCCGAAACCGCCCGCACCGCCCCCGACGCGCGCGTCCGCTGGATCGTCGACTGGGCGCGCGCCAACCTGCTCGACGCCGATGGCGGCTGGCGCGACCGGCGGCTGATCCTGTTCACCGAATATGAGGATACCCGCCGCTGGCTCCAGCGCCAGCTCTCGGTACTGACCGACCCCGCCGACCCCTACGAAGCCGAACGGATCGACAGCTTCACCGGCATCACCTCGACCGAACGGCGCGAGGATATCAAGCGCGCCTTCAACGATCCGACCAACCCGCTTCGCATCCTGATCTGCACCGACGCCGCGCGCGAAGGCATCAACCTGCAGTCGCAGTGCCACGACCTGATCCATGTCGACCTGCCCTGGAACCCGTCGCGCCTCGAACAACGCAACGGCCGCATCGACCGGAAACTGCAACCGGCCGACACGGTCACCTGCCGCTATTTCACCTATGCCCAGCGGCCCGAGGACGTCGTGCTCGACGCGCTGGTCCGCAAGACGGAGGCGATCCGGCGCCAGCTCGGCTCCGCCGGACAGGTATTGGGCGACCGCATCGCCGAGAGTTTCCGCAGCGGCATCGACCGCGACGGGGCCCGCGACCTCGCCACCCGCATCCGCGATGCGGAGGCCGATGCCCGCGTCGCCGCCGCTGTGCGCGACCTCGACGACACCGCCGACGCCCGCCTGGCGCGCCTGCGCCGCGAACAGGCCGATCTGGCCGGCGCGCTGGAAAAGGCACGCACGCGGGTCGGCGTCGACCCGGACGAGCTGCAATCGGTGGTCGAACTCGCGCTCAACCGATCGGGCGGCGCATGGACCATGCCCGGTACGGTCGGCGAAACGCCCGTCTTCGCGCTCGACGAACCGCGCCTCGCCGGCGATCCCAGCTGGACCCCGCTGATCGACGAACTGCGCGCACGCCCCGTCCGGCCCGGCGAGCGTCCCGGCGAATGGCGCGCCAGTCCCGACGCCGCCGTCCGCCGCATCAGCTTCGCGCCCGCGATCCTGCACGACGGCCGCGACGCCGGCGATGTTGTACAGCTTCACCTCGAACACCGCCTCGTCCGACGCCTCCTCGGCCGGTTCCTGTCGGCCGGGTTCCGGCAGGGGCTGGAGCGTTGCTGCGTCATCCGCACCGCGACCACCGCCAGCCCCCGTGTCGTCCTGCTCGGCCGCCTCGCCCTCTACGGCGAACATGCAGCCCGGCTGCATGAGGAAGTGCTGAGCGTCGCCGCCGACTGGCGCGACGACGCCCCGTTGCGTCCGCTCGCCGAAGGACGCGAGGCGGAAGCGCGCGTGCTGGACGAACTGCTGGCCGCGCTGCGCGACGCGACCGACGCCGACCCCGACACCGTGCGCATCGCGACCGCCCACGCCGCGCGCAACGTCGCCGACCTCCGCCCCGCGCTGACCGAACGCGCCGACGCCCGTGCCGCCCGTGTCGCGCAGGACCTCACCCGCCGCGCCGCTGCCGAGGCGCAGGGGCTGGAGACGCTGCTCAAACAGCGCATCGCCCGGATCCTGCGCGAACGCGGGTCCGATACCGGACAGCTTGACCTGCTGCTTGACCCTGCGGAAGCACGGCAGCGCGCCGCCGACCGCCGCTCCTGGGATCGCGCCGCCACCCGGCTCGACGACGAACTGGTCCGCGAACCCGAACGCCTCCGCGCCGCCGCCCGCATCCACGCCACCCGGCTGGAGCCGATCGGGCTGGTCTATCTCTGGCCGACGGCATGACCACCGGTCCCCACGACTGGATCGGCTACCTCCAGCCAGTCGGGCTGGTCGTCGCCCCCGCGGCGCTGACTCGCATCGGCGCATGGGTCACGCCGCAGGACGCCGCCGACAGCGCGGGGGTGGCAGCGGCGCTGGCCGAACCCGATCCGTGGCCGTTCTTCCGCGACGTTCTCGGCTGGCCGGCGGCACGCGTCGCCGGAGCGCCCGGCGGCCCCGCCCTGCCCGACACGCTGCGCATCGCCTTCCCCGAACTCGACGTCCTGCTCGAACCCGACTGGGCGGTGCTGGCGGCGGACGGCACCCCGCAACTGCTGGTGCGGATCGAGGCGCCGGGGCTGCTGCTCGACCGGCGCGGCACGCTCGATGGATGGGAGGCGACGGCGCAGCAACGCTTCGAACGCCTCCTGCGCGAAACCGGCATCGGCGCGGGCGTCATCCTTGGGTCGCGCGAAACCGGCCGCCGCGAAGGCGCGACCGTCGAACCGATCCTGCGCCTCGTCGTCGCCCCGCGCGGCAAAGTGTCGGGCCATATGAGCTGGCCGCTCCACGCCCTGTCCGATGTCGCCGGGCGCGGCATGCTGGCGGGGTTGAAGCTGCTGCTCGATACCCATGCCCTCTTCACCGGCCCGCCCTCGCACCGCCTCCCCGCGCTCCTCGCCGAAAGCCGTGCCGCGCAGGCCGACGTATCGAGCCGCCTCGCCGTTCAGGTGCTCGCCTCGCTGCACGAACTGCTGCGCGGTCTCGACGCCGCCGATCCCGCCCGCATCCGCGCGCTCGCCGAACACCGGCCGCAGCATCTCTACGAAGGCCTCCTGACCGTCCTGCTCCGCCTGATCTTCATTCTCTATGCCGAGGATCGCGCGCTGATGCCCTCGCAGCCCGGCGGCGCGGCGGCGACGCTGTACGAACAGGGCTATGCGCTGGGCGCGCTCCACCTGCGGCTGCGCGACGATGCCGCGCTCTATCCCGACATAATGGACGAACGCCGCGGCGCCTGGGGGCAGCTGATCGCGCTGTTCCGCTTGGTCGGGCGCGGCGATCCGTCGGGATTCATGCAGGCGCGCGGCGGCAAGCTGTTCGACGAGGACGCCTTCCCCTTCCTGCTCGGCCGTGACAGCCCCGACGATCCGGAAGCGGTGCTGCCGGTCGGCGACGGCTGTGTGCTGCGCATGCTCGACGCGCTGCTGATCGACCAAGGCGAACGGCTCCACTATCGCGCGCTCAGCGTCGAACAGATCGGGTCGGTCTATGAAACCGTGATGGGCTTCACCGCCGAGTGCGCCCCCGCGGCGATGCTGGCGATCCGCGCGGGCAAGGCGAACCGCGTGCCGGTTTGGGTCGACCTATCGGCCCTTGCCGCCACACCGGCCAGCGAGCGCGAGAAGTGGCTGAAGACCGCCACCGGCCGCAGCGGCTGGCCGACCGCAGTTTCCCGCGCGCTACGCACCGCCACCGACGCGACGTCGCTCGCCGCCGCCCTCGCCCCCGTCGCCGACCACCGCGCCGCGCCGCGCGGCCATCCGGTCGCGGCCGGCACGCCGATCCTGCAACCGACCGAGGAACGCCGCCGCACCGGCAGCCACTATACCCCGCCCAGCCTGACCGGCCCGATCGTCGCCCATGCCCTTGCCCCCGCCTTCGCCCGCATCGGTCCCGATGCCGGCCCCGCCGACGTGATCGACCTGAAGGTCTGCGACCCCGCCGCCGGATCGGGCGCGTTCCTGGTGGAGGCGTGCCGCCAGCTCGGCGAACGCCTCGTCGCCGCCTGGACCCGCTGGCCCGCGCAGCGCCCGACCATCCCGGCGGACGAGGACGAACTGCTGCATGCCAAGCGGCTGGTGGCGCAGCACTGCCTGCGCGGCGTCGACCGCAACCCCCTCGCCATCGACCTGGCGAAACTCTCGCTCTGGCTGGAGACGCTGGCCAGCGCGCACGAATTCACCTTTCTCGACGCGGTACTGCGCTCGGGCGACAGCCTGGTCGGCCTGCCCAATCCAAAGATCGTCGCGGTGACCTGGGACCGCGTCTCGCGCCAGCACGGCTTTGTCGAGGCGATCGTGCGCGACGGCATCGACGCCGCCGCCGAACTGCGCCGGCTGATGCGGCAGGAGGCGGAGATCGCCCCCTATGCCGCGCAGGAACGCCGGCACCGGGCGGCAACCACCGCGCTCACCCGGGCGCATCTCGTCGCCGATGCGATACTCTGGTCCTACTTCGCCGCCAACAAGACCCGCGACCGCGCGGCAAAACTGGCCGAGGTGCAGCAATGCGTCCTCGCCCCCACCCCCGAAAGCTGGGCGCAACTGGCGACATGGCAGGCGGCTCTCCGCGCTCCCCCGATCGGGATCGAGGCGTTCCACTGGGAACTCGCGTTCGAGGACGTTTTCAGCCGCCCCAATCCCGGATTCGACGCGATCATCGGCAACCCGCCCTTCGCCGGCAAGAACACCATCGCGGCGGGCAATGCCGCCGCCTATCCCGACTGGCTCAAGACGCTGCACGACGGCGCGCACGGCAATGCCGATCTCGCCGCCCATTTCTTCCGCCGCGCGTTCAGCCTGTTGCGCATCGGCGGCGCGTTTGGCCTGATCGCGACCAACACCATCCGGCAGGGCGACACCCGCGACACCGGCCTCACCCGCATCCTCGCCGACGGCGGCACCATCACCCGCGCCGTCAGCCGCCACGTCTGGGAAGGCGAAGCGGCGGTCGTCGTCGCACAGGTCTTCGTCACGAAGGGAGCGACGACGACCCCGCCCATCCTCGACGGCCGCCCGGTCCGCCGCATCTCGGCCTATCTGATGGAGGGCGATCTGGATGGATCACCAACTAAATTGCAGGCCAATGCAGGCACGGCTTTCGAAGGCACAAAGGTTTACGGCCCTGGCTTCCTGTTCCGCGACGACAAGCCGGCAAGCCCGGACAACACCATCGCCGCCATGCACGCACTACTTGCGCGCGCACCGGCATCGCGGGCGGTCATCCGCTCCTTCTTGGGCGGTGAGGAAGTTTATAACGACCCTCACCATCGTCCCTTCCGCTACGCCATCGACCTTACCGGTCTATCGTTGGAGGAAGCTGAAACGAGGTTTCCCGAAGCAGTCGAGCTGCTTCGGAACGTGGTGAAGCCGTATCGGGACACGGTGCGCAATCCGCGCACGCGCGATCGCTGGTGGCTTTACGAAGCGCCTCGACCCGGCCTGTATGCTGCTACCCGCAGGCTGAGTAGTCTGTTCGTGACAAGCTGCGCTGCGACCCCGCACTGGGCGCTGGTCCGCGTCGGCAATAACGGCCTTTTCGGTAACACCCTGTCGGTACTCGCCTTCGACTCCATGGCCGCCTTCGCCACGCTGCAATCCCGTGTCCACGAAGTCTGGGCACGCGCCTTCGCATCCTCGATGAAGGACGATCTGCGCTACACCCCGTCCGACTGCTTCGAAACCTTCCCCCTGCCGCCAGCCTTCGACACCGACCCCACCCTCGAAGCCGCCGGCAAGTCCTACCACGACCACCGCGCGCAACTGATGATCGCGCGCGATCAGGGCATGACCCCGACCTATAACCGCTTCCACCGGGCAACCGACACCGACGCCGACATCGTGGAGCTTCGCGACCTGCACGCCGCCATCGATCGCGCGGTGCTGTCCGCCTATGGCTGGGACGACCTTGCCGCGCAGGCCGCGCCGGTCTTCCTCGCTCCCGACACCGAAGACGACCACCGCTACCGGGGCCGTCTGTTCTGGAACGCGCCGTTTCGCGATGCGGTGCTGGCCCGGCTGCTGCGACTGAACGAGGAACGCGCGAAAATGGAGCGGATGGCATGAACGCGGCACGAGTACGCGACGAACTGGTCGCGCGGCTCCGGCGCAACCTGATCGGCCCCAGCGAGGCGGAGGATGCCGACCTCGCCACCGAACGCCTGCCACCGGGCGAAAGCCCGTCGCGCTGGTATCTGTCGGGCTATATCGCCCCCTCCGGCGAACTGACCGCCGAGAACAGCGACACCCCCGACGCCGAATGGGACGAGATCGACGGCCTGCTCCCCGACGAAGGGTTCGGCGCGGGCGGTGCGGCAGGCGATCACGACGAACCCGAAACACCCGCCGCGCGGCGCCGCTTCCTGCCCGGCACCATCGGCCTATCGACCATGGTCGATGCCTCGGTCGACACGCTGTCGGTCACGATCGACTGGGGCGACTATGCCCCCGAACCGCCGCTGCCGCCCGACATGCTGGAAAGCGGGGCCGAACCGCATGGCGCACCGGTCGGCTGGCGGCGCGTGCCCCGCCACGCCACCGAAACGCTGCGCATCCCGCGCGAGGCGGACGGGATCGCCCGTATGCCCCTCGTCGGATCGGCCGCTACCGCCCGCCCCGGCGGCGCGCTCGAACTCGCCATCCGCGCCCGCCCGTTCGCGCTGCGCCGCGCCGATGGCACGACGCGCGCCGTGCAGGTCGTGACGGTCTTCCTCGTCAACAAACGGCTGGAGCCACCCTCGCGCTACCGCGACCTCGCTTACGCCTATCAGGTGCGCCTGACGCTGACATGCGCCACCGGCTTCGTCGCGCAGCACGACCTGTCGCGCATCGCCCGCGACGATTGGGACGACCAGCTTGCCGACCTGCACTATCGCGACAGCGCGGCCTATGCGGTCGGCCTCGGCTGCGCCACCGGCCATGTCGCCGACCCCGATGGCGCGGTCCGAAGCGTCCACACCACCCATCTGCCGCGCGCAGCGGTCGAGCGGACGGTGGCGGCACCCGTCCCCGACGTCACCTTCGGCATGGACGCCCTGTCCGGCCTCGCCGGCGACGGCACGGCACTGGCCATCGCCCTGCAACCGCTCGTCACCGCCTATCGCACCTGGTCGTCCGACCAGCACGCTGCGACCACCGCCCCCGACATCGCTACCGCACCCCAACGGGTCCGCACCGCGCAGCAACTGATCGCCGATCAGGCCGAAGCATGCGACCGCATCGCTGCCGGCATCGCGTTGCTCGAACGCGACGCCACCGTCCGAAGCGCCTTCGCCATCGCCAACCGCGCGGTCGCTGATGCGACCCGCGCCCGCCGCCCGACCGACACCCAGCCGACCTGGCGGCCGTTCCAGCTCGCCTTCCTCCTGCTCAACCTGTCGGGCATGGCCGATCCGCGTCACCCCGACCGCGACACCGCCGACCTGCTGTTCTTTCCGACCGGCGGCGGCAAGACCGAGGCGTATCTCGGCCTCGCCGCCTTCACCATCGCGCTCCGGCGGCTGGGGGCCAGCGGGCTGCTCGGTGCCGGCGTCGCGGTCATCATGCGCTATACGCTGCGCCTGCTGACGCTCGACCAGTTGGGCCGCGCCGCCGGGCTCGTCTGCGCGCTCGAACTGCTGCGCACCGGACCCGACTATCGCGACGCATCCGCCCGCCCGCTGCTTGGTGACTGGCCGATCGAAATCGGGCTATGGGTCGGATCGGACGCCAGCCCCAACCGGCTGGGGCGCAAGGGCGACAAGACCGAAGGCACCGCCGTCAAACGGGTCCGCGCCTATACCAGCGGCCGCGACTCCCGCGCCCCCGCCCCGATCAAGGCATGTCCGTGGTGCGACACCGCCTTCACGCCGCAGAGCTTTCGCTGCGTGCCGAACAGCGACGCGCCGACCAATCTCGAACTGCGCTGCGTCAACCATGACTGCCCGTTCACCGGCGACCGCCCCCTGCCGATCGTGACGGTGGACGAGGCGATCTATCGCCGCCTGCCCGCCTTCCTGATCGCGACCGTCGACAAATTCGCCGCGCTGCCATGGAACGGCGCGGCCGGCGCATTCTTCGGCCATGTCGATCGCGCCGATGCGGACGGCTTCTACGGCGCCGCCGAACCGGGGAAGGGCCGCGCGCTCGACAACGGCCACCGGCTCCTGCCCCCCGACCTCGTGGTGCAGGACGAACTGCACCTGATCTCCGGCCCCTTGGGCACCGTCGCGGGCCTCTACGAAGCGGCGATCGACCGCCTCGCCTCGCGCCGGATCGACGGACAGCGCGTCCGGCCGAAGATCATCGCGTCGACCGCCACCGTCCGTCGCGCCCGCGATCAGATCCGCGCGCTGTTCGACCGCCACGATACCCGCATCTTCCCGCCGCCCGGCATCGACCGCCGCGACAGCTTCTTCGCCTTGACCAAGCCCGAAAGCGCCGACGATCCGGCGCGCTGGTATGTCGGCATCGCGGCGGCGGGGCGCGGGCCGAAGCTGGTGTTCCTGCAAACGCTGGTGACCTTGCTGGGCGCGGCGCAGGGGCTGGCCGATGCCGAAGGGGACGCCGACGCCTATCGCACCGCGCTCTGCTATTTCAACGCGCTGCGCGAACTGGGCGGCGCGCGCCGGATCGTCGAGGATGAGGTCGCCGCGCGCCTGACCGACTATGGCGACCGCCGCCGCCGGATCGAACCGGTCGACCACCCCTTCGGCAACCGCAGCTTGGGGGAACCGGTCGAACTCACCTCACGCGTCTCGACCGATCAGGTCGCGGCGGCCAAGGCCCGGCTGGAAACCCGCTTCGACGGCACCGGCGAACCGGTCGACGTGGCGCTGGCGACCAACATGATCTCGGTCGGCCTCGACATCGACCGCCTGGGGCTGATGCTGGTGCAGGGCCAACCCAAGACGGCGGCGGAATATATTCAGGCGACCAGCCGCGTCGGCCGCAACCCCGCCCGCCCCGGCCTCGTCGCCGTCGTGCTCAACGTCCATCGCCCGCGCGACCGCATGCACTTCGAACAATTCACCCATTTCCATGACACCTTCTACCGCGCGGTG
Source organism: Sphingomonas sp. ABOLH (assembly GCF_003951715.1). Classification (NCBI taxonomy): domain Bacteria; kingdom Pseudomonadati; phylum Pseudomonadota; class Alphaproteobacteria; order Sphingomonadales; family Sphingomonadaceae; genus Sphingomonas; species Sphingomonas sp. ABOLH. The sequence goes on from NZ_QQWV01000047.1 coordinate 10,028, forward strand.
GAGGCGACCAGCGTGACGCCATGGTCGGCGCGCGCGCTCGACCGGTCGCTCGCCGCCGTGGTCGTCGCCATCGCCCGCCATCTCGACCCGTCGTTGACGCCCTCCGCCGCCGTCGCCGCCCTCGCCAACGCACCCGACACCCGCGCGGCGGTGGTCGCGCATCTGGTCGAGCGCGCGCCCGCAACCATCGACGGCGGACGCGACCGGCTGGCGGCGACCGTCGATGGCTTGCTCGACGACTGGATGATGCTCGCCGACGAAGGCACGATGGCCGGCGGGCGCTTCACCTATGACGACCGCCCGCACCGGCTGCTCCACCCGCCGCTCGATCCCGCATTGTCCAATCTGTCGCCCGCCCACCGGCGGTTCCAGGCAGGCTACAGCATGCGCGACGTCGAACCCGGCGTGCTGGTCAAGCCGCGCGGGCCGAACGGCGAACGGGTCAGCGGCGCAGGAGACATGGCATGAGCGGCAAGCGCATTACCCTTCGCCAGTCGCAGCTGGTCTTCGGTTTCGGTCCCGGCGCGATGGTCGACCTGCCCACGCGATCGGTCGTGATCGGCGGGCTGGACCTGTGGCACATGCGCGAACGCGGCAGCTGGCGTCCGGTCCACGAACCGCGTGCGACCGCCGTGCTCGAAACGCTGTTGCGGGCGACCGGGCGGCTCGCCGACGACGTGCAGCTGACCCTGCGCACCCCGCCTGCCGATGACGAGGGACGCAGCGGTACGGGCGAGCCGCCGGGGATCGAGGCGCGTATCTTCCCCGCATGGTTCGTCGCGCGCGATGCGGAGACGAAGGGCGACATCCGCCGCCGCCGCCTCGTCCGCTGGCAGGACCTCAATCCGAAGGGGCGGGCAGACTTCACCGACGATGACGGCTGCCGCGTACCCGTCACCCCGATCCGCTTCGTCGCGGGCTGTCACAAGGGGCATTTGCAGGACATCGACTGGTCCTACGCCGTCCATGTCGACCAGCCCGGCCGCTGCGTGCAGCCGCTCTGGCTGGAGGAGCGCGGCACCTCGGGCGATCCCGCCTCGACCCGCATCACCTGCGGCTGCGGCGCATCGCTGTCGCTGCGCGATGCCCAGGCCGATGGACGCTTCGGCAAATGTCGCGGACGACGGCCATGGCTGAACAAGGACGATGCGGAATGCGGCGAAAATCTCCGCTTCCTCACCCGTACCGCGACCAACGCCTATTTCCCGCAGGTGCTGACCGTCATCTCGCTCCCCGCCGCCGAGGACGAACTGACCCGGCTGGTCGAGGGGCAGATGGACGCGATCGACTGGGTCACGACCGAAGCCGAAATGACCCTCGCCCGCCGCGCCAACCCGTCGCTCCGAGCGGCGCTGGAGGGATGGAGCGACACCGAAATCGTCGCCCGCGTAGCGCAACTGCGCGCGACGGGCCACCAGACCCTCGCCAAGGCACCCAAGGTCGCCGAATTCGACCTCCTCGCCTCCGGCCTCGCGGAGATCGGCACCGACGCCCCCGACGCCCGCCTCCACGCCCGCACCCTGCCGCGCGATGCATGGGACGGCGACCGCCCGCGCCTCGCCCCGATCGCCTCGGTCGTCGCGGTGCACCGGTTGCGCGAGGTTGCCTGCCTCTATGGCTTCACCCGCTTCGAAGCCGCCCCGACCGCGATCGACGGCGACCTCGAGGAACTGCACGTCGCGGTCGAAGGCGCCGCCCTCGCCCACGACCTCGACTGGCTCCCCGCCGTCGAACAGCTGGGCGAAGGCATCTTCCTGCGCTTTGACCCCGAAGCCATCGCCGCCTGGCTCGCCCGCCCCACCGTCACCGCCCGTCACGAAGCCTTGTGGAGCGGCTGGGAACGCTGGCGCCAGGGACAGGCCTATGGCGACAAGCTGCGCTTCCCGAACCTCGCCTATTACGCGATGCACGGCTTCTCCCACGCGCTGATGAACGAGATCGCGCTCGACTGCGGCTACCCCGCCACCGCGCTGAAAGAGCGCCTCTACGCCGTGCTCGAAGAAGACGGCCCACGCTACGGCCTGCTGCTCTACACCGCCTCGACCGGCGCGCAGGGGACGCTGGGCGGCCTCGTCGCCGTCCTCCCCCGCCTCGGCGCCATCGCCGAACGCGCGCTCGACCGGCTGGCGCTATGCTCGGGCGACCCGATCTGCGCCGAGCACGACCCCGACCACCATAGCGACGAACGCGCGCTGAGCGGTGCCGCCTGCCACAGCTGCCTGCTGGTCGCCGAAACCTCGTGCGAAGCCCGCAACCTCTATCTCGACCGCGCGCTCACCGCCCCCACCGTCCTGACGGCCGAAACGGCGCTGTTCCGTGACTGATCGTAAAGCCTTGACGCAAGCCCCCGATCCGGCTCCCTTGTCCCCGGCGGAGGGGCAGATGATCGGTTGGCGGGACGAACAAGGCGACACGCATCGCGGCAGCCTGTTCGCCGCCTTCGCCGCGCTCGCGGGCGGACAGGCATGGAGCTTCCCCGCGCTCCGCCCCCACCAGCGCGAGCCGTGGCACGCCTTCACCGTACAGGTCGCCGCCCTCGCGCTGACCCATGCCGGCACCGATACGTTTCCCGCCACCGAAGCGGCATGGCGCGACCTGCTGCTCGCCCTCACTCCCGACCAGCCGGAGGCATGGGACCTCGTCGTCGACGACTGGTCGAAGCCCGCCCTGCTCCAGCCGCCGACCGTTCAGCCCACCGACCGGGCGGCGTACAAGAACCGCATCCCCACCCCCGACGCGCTCGACATGCTCGTCACCGCCAAGAACCACGACCTGAAACAGGAACGGATGGTCGCGGCGAGCGACGAGGACTGGCTGTTCGCCCTCGTCACGCTGCAGACGACCGAAGGGTTCCTCGGCGCCGGCAATTACGGCATCTCGCGCATGAACGGCGGCTTCGCCAGCCGCATGAGCCTCGGCATCCGCCCGACCGGTGGTGCCGCCCGCGCATTCCGGCGCGATGTCGAACGCCTCGTCGCCGATGCCCGCGCCCGGCCCGACCGACGCACCGGCACGATGCTGCTGTGGACCGTGCCCTGGGACGGCACGCTCTCGCTCGATTACGGCAAGCTCGACGAACTCTATGTCGAAATCTGCCGCCGCATCCGGCTGCGACGCAGCGGCGACGCGATCGAAGCGCTCGCCGCCGGATCGAAATGCGCCCGCGTCGCCGCCTCCGACCTGAAGGGCAACACGCGCGACCCCTGGGCACCGATGAAGGCGGACGGATCGACCAGCCACACGCCGACCGGCGCGGGCTTCGGCTATCGCCAGATGGCGACGCTGCTCGACGCCAAGAAGATCACCCTGCCCCATCTCGCCAAACCCGACCCCGCCGACGACCGCGAAGGTCTCGCTATCGTCGCCGCCGCGCTGGTGCGCGGACAGGGCAAGACCGAAGGGCTGCACCGCCGCACCATCCGCACGCCGGGCGCGCTGCGCGACGCCGATGGCCGCCGCCTGCCCCTCGACCGCATCGGCGAGGTTGCGGGCAAGCGGGCGGAGGAAGGCTTTCAGGCCAGCCGTCGCCTCAGCCGCGCGCTGATCTCGCTGGTACAGGGCGGGCCGGACAAGGCGCGGCTGGACGATGACGGCGCCAAGAAGAAGATCGAACGCTGGATGAACCGCTTCAACGAAGCGGTCGACGGCATCTTCTTCAATGCCCCCTTTTGGGAAGAGGTCGCCGCGACCGACGACAATCACCGCATGGCATGGCGCGAGACGCTGCGCGATCTCGCCGGCGACATTTTCGACATCGCCGCCGAAGCCGCGCCGGGCACCGAAGTCCGCCGGGTCCCGGCACGCGCCCGCGCCGGATCGCTGCTGCATTATGAAATGAAGAAATGGGTCGAGGAGGCCGAACATGGCGAGTAATCCCGCCACCGCGAACATGGCCCCACCGGACGACTGGATGACGTCGATCTCGCGCCAGATGAAGGGCATGTCGAGCGGCGACCGCGCCGCGCTGCGCCGGATGGAGCTGACCAAATCGCCCGCCGCCGATGCCGTCGCAATCAAGACGCTGCTGCGCGCGGAGGTCCCGCAGTCGCGGATCAAGGACGACTGGACCCGCTTGCGCCTGATCGGCCATTTCGCCGGGCTGCTGTCGGGCACCGCCGCACTCTACGCGCATGACGAACGGCGCGGCGTCGGTGCCGCGCTGTTCGAGGCGAGCTTTTCCGAAAAACGCCTGCTGCGCCTGCTCGCCAGCCGGGGGGAGGCGCTGGGCGACCAACTGGCGCTGGCCGTCCGCATCCTGTCGCGGGAGCGGCAACCGGTGAACTTGTGGGACATCTATCACCTGCTGGGCGGCGATCCGGTCAAATCGGACGCCGCCCGGCTGCGCATGGCGCGGCATTATTACGCCGCGCAGGCCAAATCGAACTGAGGGGATTCCGCATGACGACCACCGCAACCGACGGCATCGTGCCGAAACTCATCCAGATCCATTTCCTCGCCGCATGGCCCGGCGCGCTGCTCAACCGCGACGATGCCGGCCTTGCCAAGCGCCTGCCCTTCGGCACCGCCACCCGCACCCGCGTGTCGTCGCAATGCCTCAAGCGCCACTGGCGCATGGCCGACGACCGCCACGCGTTGCACGAACTCGCCAGGCAGAACGGCGTCGAGGGCGTCCGCTCCAAACAGGCGATCGAACGCGAGGTCACCGGCCCGCTGCGGGCACGTTTCGACGGCGCCATGGTCGATGCGGTCGAGGAAGCCTTCATCACCAAATTCTACGGCAAGAATGCCAAGGACAAGCAGCAGCGTCAGGCCTTGTTGTTCGGCCGCCCCGAACTGGCATGGCTGCGCGAAGAGGCCGAACGCCTGCTCGCCGAAAGCGGGAGCGCGGCGGGCGTGAAGGCGGCGGCGGACGTCTGGGTCAAGGAACAGAAGAACAATCTCAACCAGCTGCGCGACCAGAATCTTCTGGCGGCCTCGCTGGAGGCAGCCCTGTTCGGCCGCATGGTGACCAGCGATACGAAGGCGAACCGCGACGCCGCGATCCATGTCGCCCATGCCTTCACCGTCCATGCGATGCAGACCGAGACCGACTATTTCACCGTGGTCGATGACCTCAGCGACCGCGAACAGGGCGACGATGCCGGCGCGGCCGGCGTGTTCGACACCGAACTGACCTCCGGCCTCTATTATGGCTATGTCGTGGTCGACGTGCCGCTGCTCGTCTCCAACCTGACCGGCTGCGACCGCAAGGACTGGGCCGGCGACCATGACCGCACGCTGGCCGCACAGGTGGTCGAGCATCTCGTTCACCTCGTCGCCGAAATCTCGCCCGGCGCGAAGAAGGGGTCGACCGCGCCTTACAGCCGCGCGGAACTGGTGCTGGTCGAGGCCGGCGACCGCCAGCCGCGCACCCTCGCCAACGCCTTTCGCGATGCGATCGCGACCGAGGACCGCACCTCCAACCGCTCGCTCGGCCACCGCACGGCACAGGCGATGGCCGGCCACCTCACCGACCTCGACCGGATGTACGAAACCGGAGAGGCGCGCCGCCTCGCCGCCCTGCCCGACCTCGCCGTGCCCGAAGTCGCCAATGGCAGCTTGCGCGAACTGGCGGCATGGGCCGGGTCGGTCGTGCGGGACGCGGCTGCGTGAAACACCTGCTGCTCGATTGCGACGCGCCGTTGATGAGCTTCGGCGGCGATCTGGTCGATGCTTACGGCGTGGTGCGCGACTTTCCGTCGAAATCGATGGTCGCCGGCCTGTTCGCCAATGCGCTCGGCTGGGAACGCTTCGACGTCGACGCGCACGCCGCCTTGCAGGACCGGCTGGTGATCGGATCGGCGCGCGTGGCCGAGGGGCGCCGCGAACGCGAGTTCCAGACCGCGCAGCTCGGCGCAAACGATCGCGGCTGGACCACGCGCGGCCGGGTGGAGGGGCGCGCGGGCGGGGCCGATACCTATAAATCGCCGCACATCCGCTATCGCGACATGGACGCCGATGCCCGCGTTCTGATCGCCTGTCGCCTCGAACCGGCCGACGAAGCGCCCGATCTTGCCACGCTGGCCGAGGCGCTGACCCGGCCCGAACGCCCGCTGTTCCTCGGCCGCAAGCCGTTCCTGCCGTCGCGACCGCTGTTGCTCGCCATGGTGGACGCCGACACCATTCCCGACGCGCTGGCGCTGGGGTTCGCAATGATCGAACTCCAACCCGCCACGATCCGCGCGCAATGGCCGTTCGGCGAACCGACCGGCAGCGTCGCCACCAGCAACACGCAGGACGAGGAACTGACCGACGAACGCCACTGGCCCGCCGGTGTCCATGCAGGGCTGCGCCGGGTGACGGTCGGGCGGCTCGACTGGCCGGGGGTGACGCCGTGACGCTGCATCTCGCCCGCATCGGCATCCATGTCCATGCGCTGGCCGGCTTCGCCGTGGCGCGGCGGCTGAGCGACGACGATCTGGGCTATGCGCTCCATGCTGCCCTGCTCGCCCGGTTCGGCGATGCTGCGCCGCGCCCGTTCCGCTTCCTGCCGGATCATGAAAAGGGCCCGCATCTGCTCGGCTATGTCCACGACCGCGCGGAATTCGCCGACGCTGCCGCGCTGCCACCCGCCGATGCCGTGATCGACGCGCTGTTCGACGGCGAACCCGCGTTGCGCCCCATGCCCGAACGCTGGCGCGAAGGCGCACGCTTCGGTTTCGAGGTCCGCGTGCGGCCCGTCGTGCGCTTCGGCAAATCAGCCCGCGCCGCGCGGACCGAGCGGGACGGCGGCTGGCTGTCCGGGGCAGGCGAGATCGACGCCAACCACGCCGCACGCGAACGGGTTGCGCGCGCAGGCGGCGACCCGGATACGGTCGACCGAGAAGCGGTCTATATCGACTGGCTGGCGAAGCGCCTTGCCGACGCCGCGACGCTCGACCATGCCGACCTGCGCCATTTCCGCCGAACCCGCACCCTGCGCAACACGCACCGTAGCGAAGGCCGCCGCACCCACCGCGTCGAGGGACCGGACGCGCTCATCGGCGGCACGCTGACCATCGCCGATCCCGCCGCCTTCGCCGCGCTGCTGGCCAAGGGGATCGGGCGGCATTCCGGCTTCGGTTACGGCATGCTGCTGCTCGCCCCGCCGGGCCGGGTCGGATAGATGCTCTCGGGTCGCCTCGGCCTCGAAAAGGCGCGCATCCCCCATGCCGACCGGCAGGGGCTGGTCTGGCTGGATCGCGGGCGGCTGGAGGTGGAGGACGGGTGTCTTCGCTTCGTGACGGCGGGCGGCGGGGCGCTGGTCGCCGGGGATTATCAAATTCCCTATCATTCCATCTCGATCGTGCTGCTGGGACCGGGGTCGAGCGTCACGCATGACGCGCTGCGGCTGCTGGCGCGCCATGGCTGTGCGCTGGCGGCGATCGGCGACGGCGCGGTCCGCTTCTACACCGCGCCGCCGCTGATGCCCGACAGTTCGGCGCTGGCCCGCGCACAGGTCCGCCGCTGGGCCGATCCCAAGCTGCGCATGGAAACCGCCCGTGCGATGTACGCGATGCGCTTTGGTCAGATCGTGCGGACCCGCGACATCACCGTGCTGCGCGGACAGGAGGGCGCGCGGATCAAGCGTGCCTATGTCCTTGCCGCCGAACGCCATGGCATCGCGTGGAACGGCCGCCGCTACGACCGTGAAAACCCGGAGGCCGGCGACCTCGCCAACCAGGCGATCAACCACGCCGGATCGGCGATGACCGCCGCTGCCGCCGTCGCGGTCGCCTCGACCGGCGCGATCCCGCAACTAGGCTTTGTGCACGAGGATTCGGGGCAGAGCTTCGTCCTCGACATCGCCGACCTCTACCGCCACGACGTGCTGCTCGACATCGCCTTCGGCGCGGTCAGGGAGGCGCGGGCGCATGGTGCCGCCCCGATCGAACGGCTGGTGCGCAAGCGCGCGGCCCTGCTGTTCCGGCAGCGCAGCGTCATTCCCGGCATGATCGACCGGATCAAGGGGCTGCTGATGCCCGGCGAGGCGGCGGGGGCGACGACCTGATGCCGCTGACCGTCGTCATCACCCGCGGCGTCGAGGACCGCTATCGCGGCTTCCTCGGCTCGGCGATGCTCGAACTCGCCCCCGGCGTCTATGCCCAGCCGCGCATGAGCGCCGGCGTGCGCGGCCGCATCTGGACGGTGGTCGAGGAATGGCATGGCCGCCTGCGCCGCGGCAGCATCGTAATGTGCTGGGCCGAACCCGCTTCCGCAGGCGGTCTGGGCCTTTCCGTGCTCGGCGAACCGCCCAAGGACGTCGTGGCCCATGACGGCATTCTTCTGGTCCGCCGGGCGCTAAGCTCCCGCAACCCCTAGATAATCAGCCTCGACCAACGATCTTTGAAAAGGTAAACAATTTCACCAACCTAACGCCAAGAGTCTCCCCCGCCCCCGCGGGGATCCACCCCATCCTGCGCGCGCGCCGTCACCTCAATGCCGAGTCTCCCCGCCCCCGCAGAGAACTGCTCAATTATTACAATACCAAATTAATACCGCCCCTTTACATGATAGCTGCAGGTATACACACTTCAACTCCGTCGCTGATTCGCGAATAAGGGCACCGAACACAAAACCGGCGGTGCGACAGAGGAGCAGACCATGGCACCATCGTTCCGGCATTCGACCGCGCTGGCGGCGCTAGCCATTGCGCTGCCCCAGTTACCCGGGATCGCGATGGCTCAAAGCACAACCGCCACGACTCCCGTCCCTGCCGGCGCCTCGACCGCCAGCGACGATCAGGGCGATGGCGAAATCGTCGTCACCGGGACACGCATCCCCACGCCGGGACTGGTGTCGAGCAGCCCGGTCGCGTCGACCAGCGAACAGCAGATCCGGTTGCAATCCGCGCTGACGATCGAGGATTTCTCGACCAAACTGCCGCAGTTGTCGGGCGGTGTGCGACAGGGGTCGCAGGGGAGCGATGCGTTCGGGGCGCAGGTGCTGGAACTGCGCAATTTCGGGCAGAGCCGGTCGCTGGTGCTCATCGACGGCACCCGCGCCGCGCCGTTCAGCTTCCGCAACTCGGTCGACGTCAACGCCATCCCTGCGTCGCTGATCAAGCGGGTCGACGTGCTGACCGGGGGCGCTGCCGCCGTCTATGGCGCAGATGCGGTCGCGGGTGTCGTCAACTTCATCCTGAACGATGAGTTCGAAGGGGTGCGCGGGACCGCCGCCAGCCGCCTGTCGGTGCGCGGCGGCGCGCAATATGGCGGGTCGGTGATGCTGGGCCTGGGCGTCGGCGACCGCGGCAATCTGGTGTTCGCCGCCGATTACACCCAGCGTGACGGTATTCTCGCGCGCCAGCGCGACTGGGCGGCGACACCGAACCAGACCATTCCCAGCATCGGCGGCGTGTTCACCGATGTCGCGAGCGGCCGCCGCTTCGGCTTTACCGATGCCGGCGCGTTCACCACCACGCCGTCGGCGACGTCGAACGTCTCAGGCAGCTACCCGCTGGTATCGCCGCTGAAGCGCATCAACCTTGCCGCGCTGTACAAATACGAGCTTGCCCCGGCGGTCGAGATTTACGGCCGCGCGATGTTCACCAACGCCCGCACCGAAGAGACCGGCACGCCCGGCGCGCAGCCGGCCAGCGTCAGCCGCACGGTTGGCATCAATGCGACCAACCCGTTCCTGACCGATGCGATCCGCAGCCAGCTGACCTTCGTGAACGGCGTGGCGCAGGTGAATGTCAGCCGCTCGCTGGCCGAACTGGGGCTCATAACCTATCGCACCGAACGCGACACGTTGCAGCTGCAGTCGGGGCTGCGCGGGCCGATCACGAGCGCGCTCCAGTGGAACATCTATGCGCAATATGGGCGGTCGATCGAAAATTCGCTGATCGGCGGCGACGGGCAGGTCGCCAATGCCAGCGGCGCGAACAATTTCGCATCGATCGTCAACACGGTCGATATCTTCGGCCCCAACCGCCCCGGCATCGCCGCGGCGCTGGGCAGCCCGATCAACGGCTTCAACCGCAAGCGCGACCAGTTCGTGACCGCGGCGACGGTCAGCGGGACGCTGGACGACCTGTTCACCCCGCCCGCCGGGTCGATCGGCTTTGCCGCCGGCGTGGAATATCGCCGCGAGACGGCGAGCATCCAGCAGGACAGCGCGCTGCTGTCGGGCAATACGTATCGGCAGGGGGTGCAGGCGGCCTATACCGGCAAGTTCGACGTGAAGGAGCTGTATGGCGAACTGCGCGTACCGTTGATCCATAATACGCCGTTCATCCGCCAGTTCGACGTCGGCGGTGCCTATCGCCTGTCCGACTACGACCTGTTCGGCACCCATGGTACATGGAAGGTCGAGGCGAACTGGGCGGTCGACCGCAATTTGCGGCTGCGCGGAACGTACCAGCGCGTGCTGCGCACCCCCAATTTCGGCGAGTTCGCCGCCAGCACATCGTCGCTGCCGTTCAGCAGCCTCGTCACGGTCGACCGGCTGCGCCCACGCTATGGCGGCGATCCGTGCGTGATCGGCACCGGCAACCGCGCGCAGTGCGACCGACTGGGTGCGCCGGCGGCGGGTTCGACCGATTCCCGTGCCGCCAGCTATCTGACCGGAAATTACTTCTACGGCGGCAATCCGGACATCCAGCCGGAAACCGGCTTTACCAAGACGATCGGCGGTGTGCTGACCCCGATCTTCCTGCCAGGTCTCAATGCGACGGTTGACTGGTATGAGTTGGACCTGCGCGGCGCGGTGGGCGTGATCCAGCCGATCGCGGCGATCACCAGCTGCTACATCACCAATCCGACTGCCGGCAACCCGCTGTGCAACCTGGTGACGCGCAACGCCAACGGGTCGTTCAAGGACGCGTTCGTCAACAACCAGAATCTCGGGCGCCTGCTCCAGCGCGGGCTGGACGTCGCCGCCAGCTATACGCTGCGGCCCGAATGGATGAACGGCGTGGGGCTGCGTGCCAGCTATCAGGGCAATATCGTCACATCGTACCTGATCCAGGCGAATCCGACCGTCAACGCGGTGCAGTGCAAGGGCACGTTCGGTGCTACCTGTTCCAGCGATGGTACGACATTGGTACAGCCGGACTACCGCCATACCGCCGGTATCGGCATCCTGTTCGATCATGGCGTGATCCAGTTCGACTGGCAGCGGATCGGCGCGGTGAAGTCCAGTGCGGCTGGATCGAGCGAGATCATCGGCGCGCAGGACACGTTCGACCTGTCGGCGTCGCGCGACTTCACCCCAGCGATCTCGATGAGCGCGGGCGTGTACAACCTGCTCGACCGGCGTCCGCCGCGCGTGTCGGCGGGTGGGGTCTTCAATACCTTCCCCGATACCTATGACATTCTCGGCCGCACGATCGGGTTCACCCTGACGGCCAAGATGTAAGCGCGATGCGCCTGCCCTTCTCGCTGGCCGACTGGCTGGTCATCGCCGCCTATCTGGTGCTGCTGGTCGCCGGGGGGTGGATCTTCACCCCCCGCAATACCGCGTCGGCGCATGATTATTTCCTGGCCGGCGGCAATGTGCCGGCATGGCTGGCGGCGGTGTCGGTGCTGTCGGCGACCCAGTCAGCGGCGACGTTTCTGGGCGGTCCGGATTATGGCTATGGCGCGGACCTCACCTATCTGACCGGCAATCTGGGCGGGTTGCTGGGCGCGATGTTCGTCGCGCATGTGATGATCCCGCGCTTCTACGCCATCCGCGCGACCACGGCGTACGAACTGCTGACGATGCGCTTCGGCATCCGTGCGACCCGCTGGGCGGGGGGCATGTTCCTCGTCGGGCGGGTCTTTGCAGGCGGTGCGCGGGTGTATCTGGCGGCGATCGCCCTCGCCATGGTCATCACCGGATCGGTCGATGCGACCGGCATATTGATTGCCGCCGCGCTGCTGGTGGTCGCCAGCGTGTTGTTTACCTTCATCGGCGGGCTGAAGTCGGTGCTGTGGAACGACCTGATCCAGTTCGTCGTATATCTGGGGTCGGCGATCGCGGTACTGGTGTTCCTGCGCCTGTCGATCCCGGCGTCGAACGAAGCGATCATCGACGCGCTGCGCAATGCCCCCGGCGGGGTCGACAAGCTGCGGCTGTTCGATGTTTCGACGGATTTGTCGCGGCCCTTCTCGCTGCTGGCGATCGTGACCGGGATCACCCTGCTCTACATCGCCAATGCCGGGATGGATCAGGACACGACCCAGCGGCTGCTGGCGTGCAAGGATGCGAAGACCGGCGCGCGCGGCCTGTACCTGTCGGTATTCGCGACGATCCCGACAGTCGGGCTGTTCATCGTCATCGGATTGTTACTGCACGTCTTCTATAACCGCCCCGACCTGATGGGCGGTGCCGCGGCGACCGCCGGGCAGGCATTCGGGGGCGAGAAGATCAGCATCTTCATGCACTATATCCTGACCCAGTTGCCAGGTGGCCTGCGCGGGCTGGTGACGATCGGGATCTGCGCGGCGGCGGTGGCGACGACCAATTCGGCGCTCAACGCCATGTCGTCGGTGCTGGTGCAGGACTTCTATCGCCCGTGGCGCGAGCGGCGCGGCACGGTGGCGGAGAGCCATTTCGTGAGTGCGGGGCGCGCCGGCATGGGCGTGATCGGTCTCGCCATGCTCGCGATGGCGGTCGCGTCTTATTACTGGCAACGGCATAGCAACATGGGGCTGCTGGAGTTCGCGCTGCAGGTGATGGTGTTCACCTATGCCGGGCTGCTGGGTGTGTACTTCACCGCGTTGTTCACCACTCGGGGTACAACGAACTCCGTGGTCGCGGCTTTGCTCATCGGCTTTGCGGTGATCGTGCTGTTGCAGCCGGGCATCGCCCGCGTGCTCGGCCTTCCCGGAGCGCTCACCGGTCTCGCCTTTCCCTTTCAGCTGTGCATCGGCACCTTCGTCGCGTTCCTCGTCTGCGCCGCTCCGGCGGGGGCGGCGGGGCGCGGCCAACCGGACGGACTTTCCGCATGAATACCGAAACGCTTGATCCTCGCTATCAGGGCGTCGAACGCTGGCCGACGCAGTGCGCCGTCGAGGCGATGCTGGAGGGACAGATGGCGGCGATCGCCGCGCTCCAGACGCAGACCACCGCCATCGCCGCCGCTGCGGACGCCGCTGCGGCGCGGTTGGAGAGCGGCGGGCGGCTGGTGTTCGTCGGCGCGGGTACGTCCGGCCGGCTGGCGGTGCAGGACGGGACCGAGCTGCATCCGACCTTCGGCTGGCCGGGCGAGCGGACGCTGTTCCTGATGGCCGGGGGCGCGGACGCGCTGACCAAGGCACGCGAGGGGGCGGAGGATGATGCCGATGCGGCGCGCGCCGAGGTTGCCGCTGCCGGAGTGGGTGCGCAGGACGTGATGATCGGTGTGGCGGCGAGCGGGCGGACGCCGTTCACGGTCGCGGCGATCGAAGCGGCGCGGGCGGCAGGCGCGCTGACCATCGGTATCGCCAACAATGCGGCAACGCCGCTGGTAGACGCCGCCGAGCATGTTGTAGTCGCGTCGACCGGGAGCGAGATCGTCGCCGGATCGACCCGGATGAAGGCCGGCACCGCGCAGAAGGCCGCGCTGAACCTGTTGTCGACCACGATCATGATCCGGTTGGGCCTCGTCTATGACGGTCGCATGGTGGCGATGCGGGTGTCGAACGCGAAGCTGCTGCGCCGCGCGCGGGCAATGGTGCAGGACCTGACCGGGGTCGCGCCGGATGCCGCCGCCGAAGCGCTGGAACGCGGCGACAATGATATCCGCCGCGCGGTGCTGATCGCGCGCGGCATGACGCCGGAGGACGCGGCGGCATTGCTCGACCGGCATCACGGACGGCTAGATGCCGCGATTGCGGCAGGCAATTGATGCGCGAAATCGCCTGGCCCAGCGGCGACAAGGACACGCCGCTCTATCTCCAGCTCGCGCGCAGCCTGCGCAACCATATCAGCGATGGCGGGATCGTTCCGGGCGGCGCCCTCCCCTCCGAACGCGACCTAAGCGAGATGGCCGGACTCTCCCGCGTCACGGTGCGCAAGGGCATCCAGCAGCTGATCGACGAGGGCATCGTCGTGCGCAAACAGGGGTCGGGGACCTTCGTCGCCCCCCGGATCGAGGCGCGCGGCGCACGGCTGACCAGCTTCAGCGACGATGCCCGGTCGCGTGGCGAAGCGCCGGGCGTGGTGTGGATCTACAAAAGCTATGCCCTGCCGACCGAGGAGGAGGCCCATGCGCTGGCGGTCGCGCCCGATACTCGCGTCGCACGGCTGGGCCGGGTGCGGCTGTCGGGCGGCGATCCGCTGGCGATCGAACATGCGGTGGTGCCGGCCGAATTCATGCCGGACCTCGCCCAGTTGCAGGACTCGCTCTACGAAGCGCTAGAGGCGCACGGCTTCCGCCCGGTCGGCGGCACGCAGCGGGTGCGCGCATCGCTCGCCACCGCGACCGAGGCCGGCATCCTGTCGATCGAGCAGCAGTCGGAGGTGCTGCGCATCGAACGTTGTACCCGGCTGTCCGACGGGCGGATCGTCGAGTTCACCCGGTCGGTCTATCGCGGCGACCGCTATGAATTCGTGACCGAGCTGAACGAGGTTTAGGGCGCGGGGTCGATCACCAGCAACAGGCGGCGCTCGCCGGTGGTCAGGATCGGCGGGGAACGGTGAACGATCGGCGCGTCGGGCGCCCAAGTCTTGCCCTTGAACATCCCGACATCGCCGGTGGAAAGCGACCGGACGACCAAGCTGTCGACCGCCGCCCCCTCGCCCAGCGCTGCTGCGTCGGCAGCTGTAAGCCACTGGGTTCCCGGCCCGACATAGGTGCAGATCAACCGGGCGGTTACATAATCGGCGTGGAACCGGCGGCACGCGTCGGTTTCCACCACGTCCAACCGGATCGATACCCGGGTCACGCCGACGATCGTCGCGAGGGCCGAAGCGAGCGTTGCGACGTCGGCCGCGAGCAGACGGGCGATCGCCGTCGGATAACCCGCCGTCGCGAGTTCGTCGGGCAACGTCGTGGCGATCTCCTCGACCGGCTGCACCATTGCTACGTCATCGACCGCGTCCAATATGACTTCGGCGATGGCGACATCTGGATACGATCGACGCCATATCGCCAGATTGACGTCCGCCGATCGGATGCAGCGCAACGCATCGATCCCGTCACCGATCCGGACGTGCGACGGCAACGCCGCGCTTGCACTCCCCATGCCGTCTTCGGGCGAAACACTCGACCGATCAGCGAGCATTGATTGGTTATGTAATAACATACCTTGTGCATACGCTCTCGCCTTGCGCTGGTCCATGCCAAAATCGGCTGCGCAAAGGGCGACTGACATTCGCAAACTGCATGATGTCTCGGGATGTCCTCCGCAAAAGATCGAACGCGGCCTTTGATCGCGCTGGTTCTACTGGTCACATTCGGCCGTCCGCGCCTAGACTGATCCGATGCAGCGGCTCGCCATCGCCATTGCCGGATGCGGCCCGGCCGGTCTCGCCGCCGCGCTGCTGCTGCACCGCGACGGTCATCGCATCACGCTGTTCGAACGGTTCGATGCGCCGCGCCCGGTCGGGTCGGGGCTGATGATCCAGCCAACCGGCTTTGCGGTGTTGCGGGAACTGGGACTGGCCGACGATTTGCTCGACCATGGCGCGCGGGTCGATCGTTTGCATGGCGAGGCGGGAAGCAGCGGGCGGATCGTCCTCGACGTGCGCTATGCGGCGCTTGGGCGACGCGCGGGGTTCGGCATCGGCGTGCGTCGCGCGGCGTTGTTCTCGCTTCTGCATCGCGCCGTCGCGGTTGAAGGGATCGCCATTGAAACCGGCTGCGCGGTGACGGGTAGCGAGGCGACCGCCGGCGGGCAGCGCATCCTGCTGCTGCAAGGCGGACGCCGTGCCGGGCCGTTCGACCTGATCGTCGACGCCCTCGGCACGCGCACGCCGCTCGCGCCACCCTGCGGTCGGGAACTGGCCTATGGCGCCTTGTGGGGCACGCTCGATTGGCCGGACGCCGCCGGGTTCGATCCCACCGCGCTGGAGCAGCGCTATCGCCGGGCCAGCGTGATGGTCGGCGTGCTGCCGGTCGGCCGTCTCCCGGGCACTAGCCGGCAGCAGGCGGCGTTGTTCTGGTCGTTGCGGGCCGACCGGCTGGCGGAATGGCACAGTGCCGGACTCGAGGCGTGGAAAGCCGACGTCGCGACGCTCTGGCCCGCGACGCAGGCGTTGCTCGACCAGATCCGATCCGCCGATCAGTTGACCTTCGCCCGCTACGCGCATCGCACGCTGGCGACGCCGGCCGAGACCGGCATGATCCATATCGGCGACGCATGGCATTCGGCCAGCCCGCAGCTGGGACAGGGCGCCAATATGGCGTTGCTTGACGCCTATGCGCTCGCCCTCGCCCTGCGGCGATCACCGGATGTCGCTACCGCACTCACGCAGGCGGTCGTGATGCGGCAGCGGCATGTCCGGGTGTATCAGGCGCTGACCGCGCTGTTCACCCCGGTCTATCAGTCCGACAGCCGGCTGCTCCCCTTCCTGCGCGACCGGATCGTCGGCCCACTGTCGAAGCTGTGGCCGGCGACCCGTATCCAGGCGGCGATGGTCAGCGGCCTGATCGGCGATCCGCTCGGGCCGCTGTTCGGCGATCAGAAATCGACATTGGCCGACAGCCAGAGCCGTCGCCCCTCCTGATTGATCGCATAGGCCGGGGTGAACACGGTGTTGGCACCGCTGCGATAGGGTTCGTACACGGCATAATCGGTATCGAGGATGTTGTAGATCGCCGCCGATAGACGGAAGGTGTCGGTTACCTGATAGCTGCCGCCGACATGGAACAGCTCGTAGCCGCGGAAATCGCCGATCGCGCGCTGCTGTTCGTTGTTGCCGCGATAACGGCTGGAGCGGACTTCGGCGCGCGTCCACAGATTCGCCTTTTCCCCCAGCTTCCAGCGCAGATTGCCGTTGAGCATATGCCGCGGAATACCAATCAGCGGCAGGCCCCGGTCGGCACCGCTCAGCTGTTCGGTTTCGGTATAGGTATAGTTGGTGGTGAGCGATACGGCGGGGCTGAAGGCGAATGTGCCCGCCGCTTCGACGCCGCGTGCGCGGGCCTTGTCGATGTTGATCGACTGCGCGAACAGGTCGACCGCCGGGAACGGCCCCACGTCCAGACAGCCCGGCCGGTTCGGATTGCCGGCGAACTGGCAATTGGGGATGCCCGGTCCGGCGGCGATCTTGTCGGTGAAGTCGTTGTTGAACAGCATGACGTTGCCGCTGAACCAGCCATCGGCGTCGTAATAGACACCGGCTTCGTAGCTGGTGCTGGTTTCGGGAATGAGGTTCGGCGTGCCCAGCAACGGGGTGCGCCCCTGATTGCCGAAGCCGATGATCCCCTCGGCAATCTGTTCGACGCGCGGGGTCTTGAACCCGCGACTGACGCCGCCCTTCACGGTCAGCGCGTCGGTGACGTTCCACACCGCATAGGCACGCGGCGACCATTTATTGCCGAAGGTCGAATGATCGTCATAGCGCACGCCGCCGGTCAGGTTGAAGCCTTCAGCGAGGGTCAGCGTCGCTTCGGCAAAGCCCGCCCATTGGGTGAAGGTGAACGGTTCGGGCGCGACCCCCTCCACCATGCGGGCATGCCAATATTGGCCGCCGAGGGTGAAGGCGAGCGGCCCCTGCCGTCCGGCAAAGCGGGAATCGATAATGTCGTTGCGCGCCTCCAGCGTGCGCGGACTGCCCGCCACCTTGCCCGGTGTGCCACGCGGGATCAGGCGACCGATCGTCGCGGTTTCGTTGCGGGTCAGCGTCGTGTCGAGCGTACCCAGGCCACTGCGCCAGCTATGCGCGACGACATAGTTGGACCGGTTGAACTGCAATTCCGGTGCATAGCCGCCCGACCCCAGCGTGCCGAGCCGCCCTTCGCTATTGTCATAGGCCTGAGTGTTGCGATCCGCCTCGATCCAAAGATCATGATCCGCATGCGGGGTCAGCGACAGGCGGGCGCCGTAATTGTAGATATCGGCGCGCACCGGATTGCGGCCGAGGGTCAGCGCGGGATCGCCGGGGATCGGGATGTCCGATCCTTCGCGGTGGAACAGGCTGCCCCACAGCGTCAGGCCAATCAGGTCGCGGACCACCGGCCCCTGTGCGAAGCCGTTCACCGACTGGATATTGCCGAACCGGTCGTCCCCTTGGATCGTGCTTTCGGCGGTCGCCGTTCCGACCCAGCGGTTCCCGACCTTGCGGGTAATGATGTTGACGACCCCGCCCATCGCGTCGGACCCATACAGCGTCGACATCGGTCCGCGCACGACCTCGATCCGGTCGATCGCCGAGAAGGGCGGCAGGAAGCTGGTCGTGGTTTCGCCGAAGCCGTTGGGCGTGACGCCACCCGGCGGGTTCTGTCGCCGACCATCGAGCAGGATCAGCGTATAGTCGCTCGGCATCCCGCGGATCGAGATGTTCATCCCGCCGGTCTTGCCCGCCTCCCCGCCGACATCGATGCCCTGCACGTCCTGCAACGCCTCGGCGAGACTGCCGAAGCGCTTTGCCTCAAGGTTCGCGCGGTCGAGCACGCTGATGCTGGCCGGTGCCTCGATGATGCGCTGCTCATACCCAGAGGCGGTGACGACGATGTCGGGGGCCGCCACATCCTCGCTATCGCTCGCCCCGGCCTGCGTCTGCGCGACGGCTGGCGCGAGTGTCAGCGCCCAAGCCAACGCCCCTGCCGATACCCTGCGGCCCAATCCGATTGCCATGAAACCCCCTTATTACTCTTGCGAGTGATTAGCATTTGCGGGGCAGGTGCAATATCGGACGTCGGGGCGTCAACCCGATTGGGCAGAGACAAGAAATGTAACGTTCCGGAAAGATAACGAGCCGGTCAGGCGACCTTGACCGCAGCCATTAGCGGTGCGGCGCGCTTGATCGTCTTCATGCAAATGGTCGACGCAAAGCGCTGAACGCCGGGAAGCCGGCTCAGTTCGCTACGCAACAGTCCGTCCAGCGTCTCGACGTCGCGGGTGATGACATGGAGCAAATAGTCGCCGTCACCAGCGACCGTATAGCAGTCGAGTATGGCCGCATGGTCGAGCACGGCGGCTTCGAACGCGGCATGATGGGCGAAGTCGACCGATACCTCGACAAAGGCGCTAAGCCGCAAGCCGATGGCGTGCGGATCTATCGTGGCGCGATAGCCGGTGATGACCCGACGCTGTTCGAGCGACTGGACGCGGTTCCAGCACGGCGTTTTCGACTGTGGATCGGCGTGGAAAAGGGACCCCGGTAGCGGGGTGATCGGCGTCGAAAAGGGACCCCTCATCCCGTTGGTCTAGGCTGTTCGCTTGGCGGTGTGTCAGGCGGCGAGATCGGGATGCTGGTATT
>NZ_QQWV01000048.1:0-29227 GCF_003951715.1 Sphingomonas sp. ABOLH
TCATGTTGCGCATCACGGTGGCCGGATGCCTGTCAGAATGGAGAGCCGTGTGCATTGAAAGGTGCAAGCACGGTTCGGGGGGAGGCGCTGGGGCGTCCTCGAAAGAGGCGTCTCGCGTCTACCCTACGGAGACCCCGCCAGGGGGCTCCGTGAGGCCCGCCAGGGCCGAATAGAGCCCGGTCCCGCCCACAAGGCGGGACGCCCCGCCCTGCCCCTCTACGGCCGTCCCACAGCCAGCACAGCAGGATCAGCAGGATCAGTCCCATTCATACTCGCCACCGTCATCCCCGGCATCGTAATCCGGCATTTCCTGGATTCCCGGATCATCCGGATCGCGGTGTGCATCGGGGTCATCGCCGTGCGGGTCGGTCTGGATATCCGGTTCGCTTGCGAACCGGATATCTTCATCGACCCGGTCAGCAATGTCCGGCTCGACGGCACTGTCATCGTCGAGCCAGCAGGGGCGCGGACAATGGAGCAGCTGGTGACCGCGATGGACGAAGGGCTGGCCGTTCATCAGGATGGGTCGCTCGGCGAGACGCCGGCAGGGTTCATTGCGACGGTTGCGGAAGCCGCACGGCACCGCCAGCGGGGCGAGCGCGACGGCATTGCCGTCGTGGTCGCCGCCGGCGGGTGCCGGCTCGTCGACCCGAGCGACCGGGTCCGGTGCCGCAGGTATCGGCTCGGGCGCGAACGGGTCGCCGTCGAACATGTCGCGCTGGACGGTCATGGTGCCGGACCTTTCAGGTGAGCGCGCGCTGGCGCAAGGCCGCGGTGCGAAGCACCGTGGGCGAGGCGTCCTGCGCGGGCGATGATGAAGCATGCGCGAAGGGCGACGCCCGCAGGCGCCGCCCGGTTCGCTGGCCGGTCAGTAGAACTCGGCGCGATCGGCGATGATCTCGCAGCCGTAGCGGTCGTTGCCGTCGCTGTCCTGCCAGCGGGTGTAGTGCAGGCGTCCCTCGATGGCGATGAGGTCGCCCTTCTTGCGGTTGCCGGCGATCGCCTTGGCGAGGCCGTTGAAGCAGGTGACCTTGTGGTATTCGGTCTCCTTGACGGTGAAGCCGTCGTCGCCTTTGTAGGTGTGGCCGTCCTTGTTGAGCTTCGGGCGATCGGTCGCCACGAAGATGGTCGCGACGCTGGTGGCGCGATTGACTTCGCGCAGTTCGGGGGTGCGGGTCAGGCGGCCGACGAGGTTCACGTTGTTCATGGCATTGCCTCCTTGGGTTGGTCGGCGGTCCGTCCGCCGGTGTCACCTGAAGGGCGTCGCGGTTCGGGGCGTCGCACCGGAGGGCGAGCTGGGCCGGCGCGCAGGCGGCGGGCCTGGTCGACCGGAGGGGAACCCCTTTTGCAGGGGTGGTGCGGGCAGCCGCGCGAAGCGCGGCAACACGGCCCTGCCAAAGGGGTTGCGAGGCCCCGGGGCGCGGCGCAGGTGACACGAAACGGCGGATGGGCCGTCGATCAGCCCAAGGTTCCCGCAGGCATTGCCATGGACAAACCTCGTGAACCGCTCATGTCGGTCGCCTGACCCGTACCCCCGAACGACCCGGCGCGAAGGCAGGCGTGCCGCCAGCGTCGCTCGCTGACCGACGTGGTGCCGCTCCGAAGCTCGACAAGGACGGCCGCGCCCGGGCGACGACGCACCGGCAAGGAGACCGGATGCCGCAAGGTCGCCCGACGGCCGACCCTCGCCAGGGCGATCGCCGGCAACCGCATCGGACCTGGGCGTCCTCATCGCCATCGGGGTTAAACGCCTGCCGATACCCGCTGGCAGGACAGCGACGGCTTTACGCGCCGCCCGGCTGCGAGATCATCGCCGATTGTGATGATCTATCCGTCCGGTCAACGAATCGGGCGGCGCCTGCGGGCGTCGTCCTTCGGGTTGGCGAGGATCGATCGCCTACTCGGTTCGCCGGGTGGGGGTGATCCGATGCTCGACGATCAGCGCCGCGACACGTTGTACGATGCGGCTCGGCACCTCGGCGATGATGGTGCTACCGTCGTTACCGGCGCGAACGTCGGGTCCGACCCATGCGAAATCGTTCACGTCGTCCCACACGATGCGTGATCGGTCATCGAGGCCGAAGGCCTCAATGAATCGCGGCGGCAGAGGGACGGATGCAGCCGGTGAATAATCGCGCGTCGTCAGTGGCACCATCAGGACACGGAGCCTTCCGGCTGAGCGATAGCTGCCAACCACCATGCAGGGGCGGAGTTTCGAGCCGTCCTCGTCGCCCCGGTTATGTTCATGCCGCCAGAGGTAGAAATACCAGATCAGGTCACCGGCTTGCGGTTCAATCGACGTACTGATCGTTTTGGACGGACCCGGCGCTGGGCGTCGCGGTCCTGATGGCGTGGATGGCTTCATCGCTCAACTCCTGCGGCGAGAGCGCGAGGTGATCGAGGCGGGACAAGCGTTCGAACTCGGAGGCGGGTAGCATGACCACGCGGGCAGCGCCGTTGCGCTCGATCGCGATCGGATGCGTCATCGCCTCGTCGTAATAGAAGCCGAACCGCTTCGACACGTCGGTCGATCTGGCCTTTTCGATTGTAGGGGTCATGGTTTCCCTCATCTTTCGTTACGCGGCCGGGGATCGATTAAGCCCTGCGTCCCTCCAGGATGGGACCCTCATCTGGTCCTGCCAATGTTGTAACGGCCATCTTTCTGTTACATGGGAATCCGTATCTTCCGTAAAACGGAAGACAATCCGTACACCACGGACCGCGCGGCTGCAACAGGCACTAACGGCAACAGGGACCGCTTCGGCGATGAAGCGATCCCCGTCGAGGTGGCGATACGGGCGACGCGTCAGCGCCGCCCGATGCCGGTCAGACCCTCTCGTCGACCGGCGCGGTGCTGGCACCCAGCCCGTCTCCGGTGTCATCGCCTGCGCCCGAGGTCGCCACGTCACGGCCATCGGCGGTGAAAGGCAGCGCGGGTTCGCCATCGTCCGCCTTGACCCCGAGCGCGGCACCGACGTCGCGGCGCTTCTGGGCGCGCTGCCACACGACGTTGTACGAGCCGTCGTCCTGGCGGAAGGCCGAGACCTGGAGGGGCGCGGCGAGCGACGGATCGTCGATGCGGCCGTTGAGGAACGCCTCGCCGGTGTTGTTGGAGGTGAGTTCGAAGAACGCGCCGACCTGCACCCACGTCCGGCCCGGGGTGAGCGCATGGATCTCGTAGCGCGGGGCGCGCGGATTGGACGACTGGACCGGCTTCAGCGCGATCGTCATCGCGACCGCGAGGGTGGAAATGCGGCCCATGAAGATGCCCGCGTCGTTCTGCTTGATCTGACCGATGTTCATGACGTGTCTCCTGATGTCGTGCTGGACCCCATGTCCTCGACACCGATCTTCAATCCTCCTCCCCTCCCCGGCCCTTCGGCCGGGCAGGGCGCGATGAGCGCCCCTCACCGACCGCGTTCTTCACGCGGACGGTGGTGCGTGCGGGACGCGGATCGGGCTAGGTCAGGAGGATGCGCCGATGGCGCTGTTAGCTATCGGTCTCAGGCTTTCCCGGGACGATGGAGAGCGCAGGCGGTTTGAAGCCACCCAACCGGAAGTGCTCACCGATCGCGGCGAGGTCACCTAGAGCATTGTATTCCTGAAGCGTCAGCACGACGCTTTCGTTGTCGTCGGCCGAGAATATCGCGCGCGGACCATGACCTGGCCAGACCCGAACTTCGGGCGAGAACGACCCGGGCGAGCCTCCCGACCACGTCCTGAACGGAAGGTCGTTGGTGCAGCAGAAGTCCTCGATATCCTCGATATTGCCGTCCTGGACCTCGTGAGAATGGAGGCGCAGGGGTTCGCCGGATGTAACGGATTCAAGCGGTTCTCCCCCCCATTCGGTCGAGAGGCCGTAGAAATCGGCGAGTTTGTACAGTTCGGGCAGTCGATCGGCGGGAAGTTTCCCTCCGATCGTAATGGAGACGGAAACGCGGTCGGCCATGTCGGGACCTCGGGATGAAGTGGACGAGCCGGTCCCGCGAGCGGTGTCATCACCATTCGCCCGGCTATCCATTCAGCACCCCCTTCCCTTGAGCGTGGCCCAGGTTCGAACTGCGATAACCTGTGCTTATAGGGCGATAAAGCGAAACTATTGTTACACTGTCGTTCCGATACGGTGTTGAATTGAGACTGAAGCCCATAAGGCAAAAAGAAAGGCGACGCCGTATGCCGGCGTCGCCCCGAGTTTCGGCGTGCGGGAGCGAAAGGGGGCGCGCCCGTGCGCCATGCGGTGCCGTGAGGGAGTGCACGGCACCGGGGGTGGATCAGGCGTCCTCGGCGACGCGCTGGCGGCGACCGCGGCCCTTGCCGACCGGCTCCTCGACCGGGGCGGTGGTTTCGCCCAGGCCGTTGTCGGTGGTGCCCGCATCGTGATCGGGGCCGTTGCCGACCGGGCCGCCATCGGCGCCGAACGGCGGCGACAGATCGTCATCCGCCTTGACGCCGAGCGCGGCACCGACATCGCGGCGCTTCTGGGCGCGCTGCCACACGACGTTGTACGAGCCGTCGTCCTGGCGGAAGGCCGAGACCTGCAGCGGCGCGGCGAGCGACGGATCGTCGATGCGGCCGTTCAGGAACGCCTCGCCGGTGTTGTTCGAGGTGAGTTCGAAGAACGCCCCGACCTGCACCCACGTCCGGCCCGGGGTGAGCGCGTGGATCTCGTAGCGCGGCGCGCGCGGGTTGGACGACTGGACCGGCTTGAGCGCGATCGTCATCGCGACGGCGAGGGTGGAAATGCGGCCCATGAAAATGCCCGCGTCGTTCTGCTTGATCTGACCGATGTTCATGACGTGTCTCCTGTGATGTCGTGCTGGACCCCATGTCCTCGACACCGATCTTCAATCCTCCTCCCCTCCCCGGCCCTTCGGCCGGGCAGGGCGCGATGAGCGCCCCTCACCGACCGCGTCTTCACGCGGACGGTGGATCGTGCGGGACGCGGACCGGGCCTGCCGATCATCGGCCGATCTTGTCGGTCAGGGCGGTGCCGATATCGGCGTGTGCCGCGGCGAGCGCGCCGATCGCGCGGCTGACGACGTCGGTCGCCTCGTCGCTCGGATCGATGCACCAGCATTTGCCGGCGTGGCGGATGTCGATCAGCCGGTCGGACTTGTTGTCGATCCCGAACGTGTAGCCTTGACGCTGGTCGAAGCCGGCGACGGTGACGTCGGTCGTTTTGGCCTTGATCGTGACGACGGGCGCGACCGCGGGGGTCAGCAGCACGGTATCGCGCGGCGTTTGCGCCTGTGGGACCAGCGCGGGTGCGGGCGGCTTGCCGAGCGTCGGCATCTTCGGGATCGGCACGAGGCCGTTCACCGCGTCCTGCGCCATGTCGGCCGCCATTGCGGTCGCCATGAAGATGGCGGTGCGCGCGAGATCCTGGGCGATGGCTTCGCGGTGCGGCTCGGTCAGCGTGGGCAGGAGGTGGCAGAGTTTGGTGTCGAGCGCGAAGGCGACGGGCTCGGCGTTGGGATCGATGCACATGATCGTGACCTTTCGGCAAAATGCCCGGACCCCATGTCCAGGATGCCGATCCGGTCCCTCTCTCCTTCCGGCGCAGCCGGTGCCGGCATCGTCGCGAGGCGATGCCGTGCCGTTCAGCGAGGCGGTCGCGGATGTCGCATGAGGCGCTTCCGGGCGGCCGACAGATGATCGATCGAGCGTTGCAGGAAGAAGGCGTGCGCGCTGTCGGATTCGAGTGTCCCCAACCGGCGTTCGAGCGCCGTGATACGGTGGTGGATCGCATCGATCGTCAGCATGATATCGTCGAACGAGAGCGCGACGACGGTCTGCGGATAGGGATAGGGCAGCGCCGGCGCGACGAAGGCGAGGAAATGGGGCTGCACGGGCAAATGGTGCAGGAGGGCGGTCGCGACCGCGCGGCGGATCTGGGAGGCGCCGTGGACGAGTTCTGCTAGCAGCACGTCCATCGCCATCGGGCGGACGATGCGCAGTGCGCCGGGGTCGAGGGTGACGGCGATCGGATCGGTCGAGGCGAGACCGATGACGCCCTCCGACAGGATGGCGAGAACGTCGCCTTCCTCGATGCAGGGACCGTCATCGAGACAGGCGTCATGCGCGGCTTCGCTGGTGTCGAAATAATGGACGCGATACATGGGCTGGTCCCTTTCTGCTGGGTCAGGAATATTCCGGGCGACGTGCGGGAAACCGCGTGGGCGGGAGGCCGGAGAAGCTGAAGGCGCGGAAGCGTCCGCCGGTGTAGGCGGCCGAATCCACCGGCGGGCGATGCCGCTGCAGGCGCTCGAGCAGCCGGTTGGCGCGGCGCATCGCCGCGATCGCGGCCTCGTCGTGGTAATGGAGGGCGATCACGCGGACGAAGGTGCCGGTGTCGTACCACCATCCCCCTTCTCGGGGCCGCCCCAGGCACGGTCGATTTCGTAGAAGGCGAGGATGCTGCGCATTGGGTCGGCTCCGGTTGTCACCGGGTCGGATGATCCTCCCGGTTCATAACAGCCGGTCCCCCTTCCCCTTCCTCAGACGTCCGGTGCTTCGTCGGGACGCTGGTGGCGCAGCGCACGCGCGAGCGCCCGCTTGCGGGCGGTCGCCGCGGCGCGCGACGGATAGGCGCCCGAGAGGCGAGAGGGGTGTGACAAGCTGTTGTCGAACACGACCCAGCCCGTTGCGGTATGGGCGACGTGCATCCCGTCGCTGCGCGAGGGGGTGGTCATGACGGGCGCGCCCGCCTGATCGCGGCCTCGGCGATGAGCTGGCCGGCAAGCGTGTTGCGATGCGACGCGATCCGGCTGTCGGGCGCAGCCACGACTTCGGCCGCGCGGGTCAGCAGAGCCGCGAGGTCGGTGTCCGACATCGGCGCCGGTTTGGTCGCGGATCGCGCGGGTTCTTCCCCAGCCTTGTCGAGCATGAGCACGAGGATCGAGGGCTTGATGTCCTCGTCGAGCGGGCGACTGTCGGCGACGAACCTGCCGCCACGCGTGATCGCGAACGCGTTGAAGGTGGGTGATACCCCGTTATCGGCGTTGGGGATCGTGGTGCCGCGATCGTGGAACTGGATGTCGATGAAACGCGGCGGGCCACCATAAGTCTTTTCGAGAAAGCAGAAGGTCACGCGGCGACCCTCGCTGGTCTTCGCCGTGATCGTGAACGCGCCGTCAGGCACGTCGATGGGCTTGTGCGGCACGTCGTTGTAACCGGCGAAGCCCGCGGCGATCGCGTCGGCGCGCGTCATGACGGGGAGATCGGTGATATCGGGCATGATGAAAGCTCCTTGCTCTGGATCAGGCGGCACGCTTCAGCGCGATCAGGTCGGAAAAGCGGTCTCGCACCGCGCCGGCATTGGGATAGAGATCGGCGAGACCGTGCCGCGAGAGGATCGGTGCGCGGGACGCGGCGATGATGCCGGCCTCCTCGATGGTGGGAATGCGCGGCGGCCAGCCTTTGACGTAGCGCAGGTCGGGCGGCATCGCGGCTTCGAGCCGTCGCCGCTCGGCGGCATCGGCCTTGGCGAGGGAAATCCGGTTCCTCAAATTACCCGGTATGTGACGCGGTGCGACGTCGGCGAGCCAGCGTGCGGGCTGGAACGAGAAGGTTGAGGTCGCCTCGAGGCCGACCAGGTGGAGCAGCGCGGGACGGTTCGCCGGTGCCGAAGCCGATGCCTGGGCGTCGCCGAGCGATTGAAGGACGCAAAAGCGGCACGACAGTCGTGACGACTGGTAACAGGTGTAGGCGACGTGCAGCGGGATGCCGAGCGTATCGTGCGCGGCGAAGACCTGTGGTGTCGTCCAGTGCGCGATCGGGTTCCACAGCATCATCGCGGTGCCGTGCGGATTGCCGGCAGCGGCGTAGCGCGCGTCTGCTTTCCATTCGGGTGTGCGTGACCGAGCGATGCTCTCGTCGCGGCGCAGTCCCAGCACGTTGATGATAGTCTGGCCGCGCAGCAGTCTGGCGAGGTGCGGCCCGATGACATGGGCCTTCATCTCTGAGGTGCAGAAGCGCAGCGCCGAGGATGACCAGGGACCGATCAGATTATAGGTTTCGAGTGCCTCGTAGCGCGCCTTGCCGTTGGCAAAGCGCGTGGCCCAGCGGTCGAACAGGTCGCCGGCGTTGCGCCGGACGATCGTCAGCGGGACGCCGGCGTGGGCCGCGAGATCCTCGACCGTCGCGGGCGTTTCGTCCCATTCGGCACGGCCGAGGTCGGCGTGAATGGCGATACGCCGCTCGCGCGGATGGCCGAGCGCATCGAGGATCAGGTTGACCGCGAACATCGCGGCCGAGCTGTCCTTGCCGCCCGAGAGGTTGAAGACGATCCATGCGCCGCGTTCGACCGCGTCGAGGATGGCGGGCGGCAGGGCGAGGGCCGGAAGGCCGGCGACCAGGCCGCGTCCGATGTCGATGAACATGGCCGTTCAGGCCGCGAGCGGCGCTGGCAGCGCCAGCCACTCGGGTTCGTCGTTGGCGATGACCGGATCGTGTGCGCGGGCCTCGGCTTTCGAGAACACGGTCGCGCTGGCGAGTGCCCCGAAGCCGTCGTCGTTGTTCCAGAAGACGGCGTGGCCGTCCTGGTCGCGCGAGGCGAGCACGAAACCGAAGCGACCCTCGTGACCATGGGTGTCGGGATCGGCTGCGGCGCTGCGCGCGGCGCGATCGAGGATGTCCTGGGTGCTGTGGAACGTCAGCCCCGCGTCGGTAATGATGACGCAGCCGCCTCCGAACTCGCCGGGGCGCAGCCGGTCGCAGTCGGAGATCCATGCGAACCCGCAGGGGAGCGCGGACTTGCAAGCGCGGAAGATGAGCTGGGCGACCTGTTCGACGCCGAATTGATCGCCGCTGAAGAATACGCGCGCGTTCCCGTCTTCGCCTTTCCAGTCGATGTCGATCGCGCAGTCGAGATAAGGGAAATGCCAATCGTCGAATATCTCGAGGAAGCTTTCGAACTTCATCGGCCCCTTCGCCGGGAACACGGCGTGAAACGCGGGATCGAGCGCGTCATATTCGTGGGCGAGGTCGGCATCGTCGCCGTTGGTGTCGAGGATATCGACTGCCTGTTCGGCAATGGTTAGCAACGCCGCGTCGGCGTGGCTCATGGTCAGCGTGAACGCGGCCTTGGTGTAGGTGTTCGCCATGGGAATGCTCCGAAATGATGGGAAATCGCTCTGTGCGGTCGCGCTCAGGCGTCCGCGGCCTCGGCG
This sequence comes from Sphingomonas sp. ABOLH, assembly GCF_003951715.1. NCBI lineage: Bacteria > Pseudomonadati > Pseudomonadota > Alphaproteobacteria > Sphingomonadales > Sphingomonadaceae > Sphingomonas > Sphingomonas sp. ABOLH. The sequence goes on from NZ_QQWV01000048.1 coordinate 9,171, forward strand.
AGACGCGCGTTGGCGGCCGCGGCCTCGGCGGGGTAAGCCTGCGTGAGATTGCCGTGCAGGACCGCGAAATCCGGGATCGGGAAAAGACCGTTCGGCCCGGGCCGGGTAATCAGCAGCGCGCTGATGACGGCATCGGCCGGATCGGCATGGACGATGGTGGGCGTCTCGCCGTTATACTCGACCGGCGCGGTGAAGCCCGCCTCGCGCCAGGTGGCGAGTCCCTCCTCGACGCGTGTCGCATAGTCGGCGACGGCCTCGTCGAGCTCGTTCTCGATATGGAGGACGAGTTCGACATAGCGACCGAAATCGTGTCGGTTGGACAGGCCGGCGAGGCGGCATCCCGGGGGCGGCGGGCCGTAGCGTGCGATCAGCGCGGACTTGTAGACCGCGATTTCGAGGCGGTTGAGGCTGTCGAAGTTGGGCGACTGGCCGAGTTGCGCGCAATCCTCCTCGGCGGGACCGGCACCGAGATCGATAAAATATGGCATGGGGCTCTCCGTCGATCGTCATTGATCGACGCGCCCCATCCCCCTCCCCTTTCTTGTCGGGTACTCAGTCGCCGAAGAAGCGGCGCTTGATGGCGATCTGCGCCTCGCCATCGGACTGGCCGAGGGTCATCAGCCGGTCGGTCTCGAGCGTGATCGCGAGATCGGCGGGAAGATCGGCCCAGCGTGAGGCGATGGTGACCGCGGCGGCCGCTGTGGTCAGCTCGCCGGGGTGCGCGCCATGCCATGCGACGGTTTCGTCCTCACCCGTGAGATGCGGGTGCGGGCGCAGCACCTGGACGAAGAAGGTGCCAAGCGGGCGGTCCCACCCGATGCTGACGCTGGTGCCGGGTTCGATACCGGGAAACTGGTGGCGGCTCATGGCGATCCTTTCAGGGTCAGTGCAGCGAGATCCACTCGCCGTGCCAGGGGCGCGGGTGCGGGTAGAAGCGAAGAACGCCTGGAACATCGGTTTCGCCGCTGGCGAGGCGTTCTTCCAGCCAGAGGATGTAGAGCGCGGCGTCGGCGAGATCGCCGGCGAGCAGATCGTCGAGCATCGCGGCCTCGCGCGCGGTCTGTTCGTCGAGCGCGGACCAGTCCAGCGCATCGAGGAAACGGTCGCGTCGATCGGTGTAGCGCGCGATGCGGGCAGCGTCGGCCTGGACGCTGGCGATGGCGAGATGGATATTCACGGGCGGTGCTCCTTCCGGCATGTCGGTGACATGCCGCCCGCTCCCGCTCCCCTTCCCTCGCGCCGCTGGCGCGGGGATCATGCCGCGAGGATTTCGCGGATCGCGTCGCTCCGGCGCGGATAGGCAAGCCGGGGCAGATCGCGCGCGGTGCGCCGGGCGTCGCGCGTCAGCTCGAAGCAATAGGTGAATAGCGGGCTTTGCCGGTGCGGGCGGAGCAGATTGTCGGCACGGAGCCGCGCGAGCCAGTCGGCGGGGTGTTCGTGCGCCTCCGGCCTCGGCGCACCGAGCCGCACCAGCTGGTCGATCGCCCCGGCATGGCCGGATTCGAGGTTGCGGATCTTCGACAGCGTTCTCTCCGAGATCGTCTCGCCGGCGATGCGCAGCACCGTCCGCGGCCTCGTGCGGCCGCGATAGGCGCCCGACAGCGCGGCATAGACGACGCCGCAATGGCCGAAGGCGGGATCGGAGAAGCTGACGACAGCGTCGATCCGGGGCTTGGCGAGGCGCAGGAGGCGGAAGGCGCGCGACGTGAAGAAGCTTTCGCCGTTCGCGGCGACCGAGGGCAGGCAGATGAGCCGTTGCAGTACGCAGCCCCGAGCGGGATCGGCATAGCCGGTGTGCCGGGTGATGACCGCGCCGGTCGCCGGCACGCCGAACACGATGAGACCGACCAACGCGGATCTGCCCGGGTCGCCCGGACCGAACAGCCCGCAGGCGAGCTGGGCGGCGGGATAGCGCGGGAGGTAATGATGGTCGGCGAGGAATGCGCGGGCAGTATCATGGGCGACGACATCGACGGCGTAGCGGCGCGGGTCGATCACGCTGTCGCCGGCAACGAACAAGCTGCGCCGGTCGCGCCAGCGCTGGGAGCGGTCGGTGAGCATGGTTACCTCCGTCAGGCCGCGTCGGCGTAGATCTCGGCCGCCCAGGTCTCGATCCATCCGGTGGTGATCTCATCGTGATCAAGGTCTTAGGTCTGGTTCGGCCTGTCCGATTAGGTCCAGTTGGCTGACCTTGAAGGGTTTTCGGGCGCGCTCGCTAACCGGACGTCTGGTTAGCCCCGCGCGCGGCTATTCTTCGGACGCATTCGGCGGGGCGATCGGCAGCATAGCAACATTGCGTCGGTCCCGAAGCTCGCGGACAAGGTCGGCATTGCGCTCCTCCAACCGCTTCGCGCGGCTCTCCGCGATCAACGCGCGCCGCAAGAGAGAGGCATTCTCGGTGGCCAGCACCCGGATCCGCACCTCCGCCTCCCCCTTTCCTCCATCCAGCTTTGGAACCTCATCCTGACCCGAAGCCGGAGATCGTTCAGCCTGAAGGGCACGGAGATCTTCAAGCACAGCGCGATGATTGGTGTAGAGCGCATTGCGTCCGATGCCGGCGTGCCGGGCCAGCGCCGCAACGGAGATTTCGGATTCAGGATCGGCGCGCAACACGGCGAGAGCTTCCCGCAGGCGGGTAGCGACCCGCTCGCGGCGACGCCCTTGGGGCGTATCAGCCGAGGTTGCCATCGGCGGGCTGCAAATCGAGATCGTCGATCACGCGGCGGCTCTCCTCGACCCGCGTGATCGCCAGATTTCGGCTTTCAGGGTCAAGGTCGGTTCTTTCCAGGAGAGCCAGGTTTCGTTTCAGGCGGGCTTCCCAGACCGGCTTGTGACGTTCGCTCACCGCGAAGTTCGCGCAAGTGACGCATGTGCCCTGCGTGCGGAGAACGGGATTGGGCTCTTTGTCGGACCCGAGGCAGGCAGACGTCTCCCGACGGTAGAGACAGTAGCCCCAGTCGCAGACGCCGAGCCTGATGTCGGTATCGGCCAACAGGCGGGTGATGTAGGCATCGAGGTCGCCATCGTGCGTGCGACCGCGGAACGGCGATCGCGCCGCAAGATCGCGCCCCGCCTTGCCGCCCAGGCGAGGCGCGACCAGCAACTCTTCGAGCGCGGCGCGGGTTTCTCGTGCCGCCTGGGCGTCGACCAGTTCAACCAGCTCGAAGTCCGTGCCGACATAGGCGCGGTCGGTCATGGCGCGGGTCACATGCCCGAGATGCTTGGCCAATGCCGCGAGACCGGTCCTGTCGCGCCGGCCCACGAACCGCGCGAAGGTCTTGCGGCCCTGGTGGGTGGCAAGCCTCCAGCTTTCACCGTTGATTTCGGGAAGGCGAAGCGCGGCCCCAATGCCGTCATTCAGGCGTATATTCATAGCCGAACTGGTGAGCGGCTCGATCGGCAATGCCGAGGTTCGGATCGCGCTCCCCGGGCGGACCTGGAGCAGCCAGAGATATTGTCGGCCGTCGATCGCTCGCCATGGTGCCGATAGGCGCTCAAGAACTTCGATGGCGCGAACGGCGGGTTCGGGGGCGATCCAGCGATGCGGCACTCCGTCTCCTGGAGCGTCCTTTCGGATCGTGCCGGTCAGATAGGCGAACATCTCCTGCTGCTCGCCCTGCACCCGCTCGATGCAACCGGCTTCCAGCGATAGGATTTCCGAAGCGCGCGGCCCAACGAGATAGGCGAGGACAATGAAGCAAGCCTCGTAGAGACGGGCCACCATGCCATTGAAGGTGAGCATCGGCTGGACCGTCAGCGGCTGAGCCTGCCCAGGAACAAACTCGATCGGTGGAGCAGCGTGCAGGTATCGGCGTATGCGCCTGGAACGCCCCGGTTTTGCATGCCCTTTTGCGGAAGCCGCATCGTGCAGCGCCTGTATGTCGTCACGCATATGAAGGATGGTATCGGCTGGCTCGCCGATGAGATGGAGCGCTCCCGCAACGAGCGGCATTGCGATTTCATCAGGCGTATAGGGCCACCGCTCGACCGGGCGCCAACGGCCCAGCTCATTGAGCGCAGGCGGCGCGGATTTCGGGGTGTCGGGAAGCTTCTCACGCTGTTGGTAAAACGCCCGCAGCAGCGTGCGGTAGTTGCTCGCGGTCGATAGCGCCATCGTGCCATTGTCTCTCGGGCGCTGGGCGAGATCATCGAACAGATGCCGGATGGCCTCGTCATCCAGTTCCGACCATCGAGCCAGGCCGCGGCCCGCCATCCATTCCAGCACGACCCGCTGGAGCGTTCCCTGCGTTCCAAGCGAACGTAACGAGAGCGCGGATCGACCGGGAGGTGGATCGCTGTGCAACGACCAGAGCAGATGCTTGCTCGCCTCGCGCAGCGTCCGCCAATGCGGCTCGTTGAACCGGCTTCCGTCGGGCAGTGTGAACCCCCAGTCGACGCGGAAGGTGGTGTCCCGCTGACCCACGACGCCTGTCGCCATCTGCCAATGGTCGTCGCCGAACATCGAGTGCGGAGAGACGCGCAGCGAGGCCTGCGGCAAGGCGAGGAGCGGAACGCTCATTCCAGTTCCGGGAGATCGGGGAGCATCGCGGCCCGTTGTTCTGCCTCCTCCCTCAAGTCGGGCGGGAACGCCGGAAGAAGATCATGTTCGAGCACCTGCAAGCTGGGCGCATAGAACAACGCCCAGCGAGCCGGATCGATCTGATCGCGGGCGTCGAGAAGATGCCGGCGAGCTTGCAGCACGCGCGCGAACCGCTCGACATCAAGCGGAACGATCAGCCCCGGACAGGCAAGGCAACCTCGCAGTCTCGGACAGAGATGCGGATTTCCGTCAGCGCCCTGTTCGACAGGCGCCAGACAACGATGCCCGAACAATGCCGTTACCGGGCCGTGGCGGGCGGGCTCCTTCCGGTCGGGTCCGCAGACCCAGGCTACCATGAGCTTCTGAAGGCGCGCGATCGTCTCCTGCTCGAGCTTCCGTGCGGCCGGTCCCTCGACGTAGCGATCGGTCGTGACGAGGCTGGCGTGATTGAGAACCGTCCCTGCCGCGCGCAGGTCGCCGCCAGAAGCCAGATAATGCTCCGTGGCGACGCTGCCGCGTAGTTGCGAGGCCGTGAACTTGGGCACCAGTGGTTTCGGTTGCTCCGGATGTGCGGTGTTCCAGCGTTCGATCCGCCTGTTGGTGCGGCCGATGAAGCGATTGATGAACCCGGGGATGCTGTCGGGCGCGATCAGGCCGGCAGGATAGTCGTGCCTGCGATAATAGGCCCGCGACAGATAGCGGATCAGGAACAGACATTCCCGTTCTTCAGGCGGAGCATGCTCGATCAGCGGCTCGGTCATCGCCAGCAGCATTTCGATCAGACGCGGTGCGGATCGCATTTTACGGCGGTCGAAGGACCGACGCTGCATTTTCGGAGTTCGACCGCCCCGCTGCTTGAGCCATTCCACCATGACCCGATGATCATCGAGTGGATGGGGCACGAGGCAGTCGCGGCGGATCGCCCGAAGAGGCTGGGGATTGGCGGCAAGCTGGATCGCCAGCGCGACAAAGAACGGCCCCATCGTGTGCGAGGTCAGGTGATAATGCTGAGCGATCGCCTCCTGACGTCCATGATGCTCGAGCGAGTTCGGGTTGATCCCGGCAGCGCGGATTGCCTCGCCGCTCGGAGCGATGCCGCCGCCGATCCGGTGGAGTTTCCACACCCAGCGCGCGAGCGCCTCTCTCGGACCAGTTCCCTCCGGGGGTTGGGGAGAGGCGATGATCTTCTGGCCGCGCTGGAACCGCGCCCATGCGATGTCGATCTCTTCATAGGCGGCCGCGAGGATCGTTTTCATTTCCGCTGCCGTGAGCCGGGCTTTGGGTTCTGGCGCCCACCCCGTGCTGGGGAACGGGCTGTAGGGGATGGCGAGCGCGCTCCCGAACAGATCCGGATCGGTCTGCTCGATGCGCTCGAGCAATGGTTTCAGGCTGGCGAAGCGTTGAGCCATCGTGGCTCGGCTGAGCTGGCGGCCTTCTATCGAGGGTGCCAGCGCATCAATGTAGCGCCGGATCGTGCCGGCGTTCACATCAGCAGCACAGCTTACGCCTTCTGTGCGTAGGAAGCGACCGAAGCGCCGGATCACTCTCCAGCGTCCGCGTCGTGTGGAGATCGAAGATCCGGCATCATGAACCCTGAACGCCTCGACAAAGGCGCAGGTGAGGTCATGTGGCATGTCGAGGGCGACCGGATCGAACGTCTGCACGACCTGTCCCCATTCATCACGAAAGGAGAAGCGTCGATCATCTGGCGCTTGCGCGGTCGATGCTCGATCGATCGCGATACGGCGGTCGATCCGTCCCTCAGCCAGCATCGTTGATCGCTTCGCCGTAGAGCCAGGCAAGGCTCTCGTTGATATCGGGTTCGTACAGCTCGACGCAGCGCAGGTAGATGGCGGTCGTCGCGATCGAGGCATGGCCCAACAGAACCTGGACGATCTTCAGCGGATTCAGCGCCGGATTGGCACGAGCCTGGATCTGAAGCCGCGTGAGCATCACCATCGCGAAGGTGTGACGGAGCCAATGCAGCGTGCCGGGCAACCCAGCGGCCGCGAACGCCTCGGACAGAAGCGCCGTCAGGCGTTTGCGCGTCATCGCACGGCCATGTTCATTCAGGAGAAGATTGGGCGGCGCCCTGTAGCGGGGATCGGCATTGCGCGCGCGCCGCACGATCCGGGCCCGGTCCTCTCCGATATACCAGTGCGTGCGATCAAGCAGGCGAACCGGCGGATAGACCGTTCGCGGCCGGTCGCCCTTGGTGATGCTGAGCGGCACGCCTACAAGCGGCGTCTCTTCCGGGTGAAGCGACCAGCTATCCGGTATCTGATCGACCGCCAGAGCACATAGTTCCTTGCGTCGAAGGCCTGCGCACAGCGCCCACTCCCCTGCAAGGCGCGCGGTCGGCGCAAGCTGCGCGAACAGCCTTGCCAGCTCATCGGGGCGCATTGGTCGTGGCAGTTGCTCCGGGACCGAGACCGTGAGGCTCCCGGTCGAACGGCGTCTGATCTGTGGCCCAACACGCGGTCCCCTGCCCTGCCGTGTCTGCAACGGTCGCGGGAACGCGCGATGCCGGATGAAGTCGTGATCGAGGGCCCAGGAATAGAAGCGATAGACGGTGGCAACCCGGGCATTGATGGTGGAGCGGGCAAACGGCCGCCCGGTATGCTGGCTCGGCCCTTCGAGCATTCGGGATCGATAAGCTGCGAGTATATGCTCGTCAGCGACATCCCATTTGATGTTGGACTGCTCGAGCGCATCGAACCACTCATACAGGTGCTCGCCATAGGTCCGTACCGTCTCCGAGGCCTGGGAGTGGCCATGAACCTCGGCATGTTCGAGCAGATAGGCAAAGGCCGGCTCGATGATGGCCATGTTCGCGTCGAACAGGATGGGGAACCCGGCGGGAATGCCGGGCTCACCTGGAACGGCACGGATGATCGTCACCATGGATCACACCTCCGCCTCACGCACGCGGGATCAGGGCGGTTATTCTAGCATCATCCCGGCCTTTCCAGTTCGGACAGTCGGCTGAGCGAGCACTTTTTGGGCCGGGCGACACGACGCCTGTTCCAATTCATCCATATATCCACTATCTCGGATATATGGATACTGATTCGGCTATCACGGCCCTGGCCGCTCTCGCGCAGGGCACACGCCTTGACGCATTTCGGTTGCTGGTGCGCCACGAGCCCGAAGGATTGCCCGCCGGCGAGATCGCAAAAGCGCTCGACGTTCCTCAGAACACGATGTCCGCGCACCTCGCCGCGTTGACGCGCGCGGGCCTGCTGAAGTCCGAGCGGCAAAGCCGGTCGATCATCTACTGCGCCGACCTCGATGCGCTGCGCGCGCTGACCCTCTTTCTGGTGAAGGACTGCTGCGCCGGAAAACCGGAACTGTGTGCACCGCTCGTCGCCGAACTCGTCCCCTGCTGCTGACGGAGACTGCCATGTCCACCGATCGCGTGTTCAACGTCCTGTTCCTCTGCACCGGCAATTCGGCACGCTCGATCCTCGCCGAGAGCGCCATGAACAAGCTCGGCCAAGGTCGCTTCCATGCCTTCTCGGCCGGGAGCTATCCCAAGGGCGCGGTTAACCCCGACGCGCTCGCACTGCTGGAACGGCTCGACTATCCGACCGAGGGCCTGCGCTCGAAAAGCTGGGAGGAGTTTTCCCGGCCCGGTGCGCCGGTCATGGATTTCGTGTTCACCGTCTGCGACGACGCAGCCGGTGAAGTCTGCCCGGTATGGCCCGGCCATCCAATGACGGCCCATTGGGGCATCGAAGATCCAAGCCATGTCCAGGGCGGTGACATAGAGCGCGAACGCGCTTTCGTGATGGCGCTGAACTATCTGGAAAACCGTATCCGGCTGTTCATCTCGCTGCCGATCGACAAGCTCGAAGCCACGGCGCTGACCGCCAAGCTGCGCGAGATCGGCCATACCGAAGGCTCGACCACTCGCCGGGGAGATGCGGCGTGACCGACATCATCGTCTATCACAACCCGGAGTGCGGCACGTCGCGCAACGTGGTGGGCCTGATCCGCAATGCCGGGATCGAGCCGCATGTCATCGAATATCTGAAGACCCCACCGTCGCGGCCATTGCTGGTCCAGCTCATCGCGCGCGCCGGGATCACGCCGCGCGAGCTGCTGCGCGAGAAGGGCACGCCCTATGCCGAACTAGGCCTGGGCGATCCCTCGCTGTCAGATGAAGCCCTGATCGACGCAATGATGGCACACCCGATCCTCATCAACCGGCCGCTGGTCGTCTCGCCGCTCGGCGTGAAACTGTGTCGCCCTTCGGAGGCGGTACTGGACCTGCTACCCGCACCGCAACAGGGCGCATTCGCCAAGGAGGACGGCCAACAGGTCGTCGATGCGGCCGGCGCGCGGGTGATCTGAGGCATGGCGACCGTTCTCGACGCCACGCCGGCTCGTCCCGGCATCTCCTTCTTCGAGCGCTATCTGACCCTGTGGGTGGCGCTCTGCATCGTTGCTGGGATCGCGCTCGGCCATATGTTGCCCGGCCTGTTCGGCGCGATTGCCTCCGCCGAGGTGGCGCGGGTCAATCTCGTCGTCGCGGTGCTGATCTGGCTGATGATCGTGCCGATGCTGCTCAAGATCGACTTCGGCGCGCTGGGATCGGTGCGCCAGCATTGGAAGGGCGTCGGTGTCACGCTGTTCATCAATTGGGCGGTCAAGCCTTTCTCGATGGCGCTGCTCGGCACGCTGTTCCTGGGCTGGATGTTCGCGCCGTTGCTGCCGGCGGGCGAAGCGCCGTCCTATATCGCCGGGCTGATCCTGCTGGCGGCTGCGCCCTGCACGGCAATGGTGTTCGTGTGGTCGAACCTCTGCGACGGCGAACCCAATTACACGTTGAGCCAGGTGGCGCTGAACGACCTCATCATGGTGTTCGCCTTCGCACCGCTGGTCGGGCTGCTGCTCGGCGTCGCCTCGGTGACGGTGCCGTGGGATACGCTGTTGCTCTCGGTCGGCCTCTACATTGTCGTGCCGGTGATCGTCGCGCAGCTCGTCCGTCGCGCCGTGCTGGCATCAGGCGGACAGGCCGCGCTTGACCGGCTGCTGGCCCGGCTCGGGCCGGTGTCGCTCACCGCCCTGCTGGCGACGCTGATGTTGCTGTTCGGCTTCCAGGGCGAGGCAATCGTCGCGCAGCCCTTTGTGATCGCGCTCATCGCCGTGCCGATTCTGGTACAGGTCTATTTCAATGCCGGGCTGGCCTATTGGCTGAGCCGCCGTTTTGGCGTCGCATGGTGCGTGGCGGCGCCCGCCGCGCTGATCGGCGCGTCCAATTTCTTCGAGCTGGCGGTGGCCGCCGCAATAAGCCTGTTCGGCCTCAAGTCCGGCGCCGCGCTCGCCACGGTCGTCGGCGTGCTGGTCGAGGTGCCGGTGATGCTGTCGGTCGTGGCGATCGTGAAGCGGACACGCGGCTGGTATGAGAAGGGAGCCGCTGCTTGACCCGTATCAGCGAGTTGACCGACCCTGATCATCTGCCGGCGCTCGATCTCCGCTATGTCCATGAGCGGCCCGCGTTCGGGCTTGGTGCGGGCGATCCACCGCCGCGTATCCTGCTGCTCTATGGTTCATTGCGCGAACGGTCCTTCTCGCGTTTCGCAGTCGAGGAGGCGGCACGGTTGCTCCAGTTCTTCGGGGCGGAGACGCGCATCTTCGATCCGACCGACCTGCCGTTGCCCGATCAGGTGAAGGGCGACGATCATCCCGCCGTCCATGAACTGCGCGACCATGCCATGTGGTCGGAGGGCATGGTGTGGTGCAGCCCGGAGCGTCACGGCCAGATCACCGGTATCATGAAAGCGCAGATCGACCATCTGCCGCTGGAGATGAAGGGGATGCGCCCGACCCAGGGCCGCACGCTGGCGGTGATGCAGGTGTCGGGCGGATCGCAGTCGTTCAACGCGGTCAACACGCTCCGGCTGCTCGGCCGCTGGATGCGGATGTTCACCATCCCCAACCAGTCAAGCGTGGCGATGGCCTACAAGGAGTTCGACGAAGCCGGTCGCATGAAGCCCTCCAGTTACTATGACCGCATCGTCGATGTGATGGAGGAGCTGGTGCGCTTTACCGTGCTCACCCGTGGGCACGCCGTGCAGCTCGTCGACCGCTATTCGGAGCGGAAGGCGGAGGCGGCAAAGCAGGATGCCGCCCCCGATCTGGCATCGCAGTCGATCGCTTAAGTCGAGCGCCTCGCCAAGCGAGGGATCAGGCCGACCACCGCCAGCTCTTTGGGTTAGCGCGGCGGTCGGCCTGATCCCTCTCCGCATCCGTTCCTAATGAGACAGATCAGAGGACCGGACCTAAGAGATCGCCGCTCTCGATCAGGGCGCGGATCTCGGCGCGAGCCTGCGCGATCGCGCGTTCCCAGGGGTCGGCGGTTGGTGGCGGTGGAGTAGACGCCGCGGCCTCGGGCAGGTGTCGCGGTGTTTCGAGCGTTCGCGCGCATTGCGTGCGATACCAGCGTTCCATGAAGTCGGCGCCGAGCGCGTCGGTCTTGGCGATGCGATGCCTGAGCGCGTGCTGTCGCACGCCTACGCCCCATCCCTGGCTGTCTATCGAGGCGATCCAGCGTGCGAACGGCGTGAGGTACGGCAGGGCATCGCCTTTCACCCCGAAGAGGTGCGCCTTGACGCCGATCGGCAGGATGCGGGTCAGCCGCTCGACGACGGCGATCAGCCCTTCGGGACCGTGGATCGGTCGCCGGCACATGCTGCCGATGCCGACGACGGTGCCGGGCAGGATCAGACCGCCGATCGCGTCGAGTGAACGGACGTAGTCGTCGGGCACGCGGCCCTGCAGCACGGGCATCAGCCGGTCGCGGATGGCCAAGTCGTCGGCGCGGGCAAAGCATTCTCGGTTGGTGGCGGTGGTGCGCGCGATGCGGTCGAGCACTTCCTCGCGGTCGTGGGCAACGCCCTCTTCGCAGCAGTAATCGACCGACGAGATGCGTCGGAACGGCCATGACGCGGCGAGCGCCATGTAATCGGCGATGCTCCAGGGAAGCCCGCCATAGCGGACCATCATGGTGTAACCGGCGGAATCGAGGTCGACGCTGGCGAGCGGTCGCGCGTTGGCGAGCGTTCCGGTGCGCCATCCCGACCACTCGCGCCAGCCATCGGCCTTGCGCCAGCGCGACAGACAATTGGCCGAGATCAGCACCGGTGCTTGCAGCGCGACCGCGCGCTGAAGGATAGGCCCGTTTGCGAGATGCGGCAGGCCGAGGATGATCTCGATCGTCATCGTCTAGCGGCCAGCTAGCTGATAGCTGTCGGCCATTCCGACAATACGCATCACAGATCCTCGCGCAGCATGAGCGTGAGAACACGGCGCGTGATGCTGGCGTCGGCGGGGTCTTCCGATCCCCATTCCAGCGCCACGTCATAATAATCGATACGGAAGTGTATCGTCTCGCCTGACAGCTCGAACTGGCCGCGATCGCGCTCGGGACAGTCGGCGGGGAAAGTGTAGCGGCGCAGCGCCTGCAGGACATGCGCCTGGGCGACGGCTTCCGAGGCGAGCGTGCCGTTCGACAGCGCGCCGAGGCACGCGCGGGTCATGACGATCTTCGCGGTGCGGTCGAACCCCTGGCGGCAACGGTCGTTGAGCCTGGCCACGGCTTCGAGGCGCGTTTCGGTGGCGGTCAAAATCATGTGACGATCCTCCGTTGGGTCGATAGCGATGGTGGCGGGGACTTCAGGCGGCGAGCGCGTCGCTTTGTCCCCGGCCTCGTTCGGGAAAGGCCGCATGGAAGCGGTCGAGCCAGTCGCCCATCGTCGGGCGCTCGCCGAGCGGGATGACCGCCGCGACGTCCTGGAACCGTATGAGGTCGAGTGGCGCATCGCGGATGATGCGGTCGATCTCGTCGGCCGGCAGGAGGTGTTCGTCGCGGATGAAGGCGGTCATCGATCCGGGGCGCGCGCGGGTCGATCTGCGCCACAGGCCCTCGACCGTGTGCAGCCGCGGGGCTGCGCGTGCCTCGACCAGCACGATGAGCCGCAGGCACCATTGCGGGAGGCCGCGGATTTCGTCCGGATGATTGGCGATGCACAGCCAGCACGCCGATTTGGGGGGCACCGGCAGACCCTCGGCCTGGATGCGGGCGACGCAGTCGGGCCGGTCCCATCGCCATTCGCGCAAGGGATATTGGCAGTCGTACAGCGGATCGTCGATCGACAGCGCATGGTTGGCGCGCGCGGTGTCGCGCGGACCGGCGTCATAGCCGATCAGGCGGACGACGCGCTGCCCGCGCGCCCATGCGTCGACCGCTGGTTGCCAGGTCGACAGGAATTTGTCCTGCGGCGCCTTCTTGTATTTGAGGCTGCAACTCGACCCGCCGAGCGACTTGCTCGGCAGCGTGGCGTTGGTCAGGCACATCTCGAGGATGCCGTAATAGGGCGGCCAGTGCTTGAATCGCCTCGGGACATAGCTGACCAGCTCGAACCGGATGCCGCGATCGCGCATCCAGGGCCGGATCACGTCGAGATATTCGTAAGTGGCCGGTTTCTCGACCGAGGTATCGGCGGTCAGCACGAGGTCAGGCGCTTCGCCGCGCGCGTGCTTCTCGATCAGCAGCGCGGTGCTGTCGACGCCGATGCCGTAGGCCAGCACCACTGGTGGCGGCGGCGCCAGCGGCACGACCGGAACTGCCGCGCCGGTCATGGTGCATCCTCCGGTTCGAGATAGGTGTCGTAGGGCGCACCGGCAGACTCGACCCAGCTACCTTCCTCGTCGAGGTTCTCGATCCGTGCGAGCAGCGCCTCCTTCAGCTGGCGCGCGTCGACGTCGTGGCCCTTGTCGTCGTTCGAGACGAGGCTGAAGGCGATCGTATAGGCGTGGTTGTAGCGTGCCATGTCACGCGCCCTCCGCTGCGGCCTCGGGCGCGGCAGGCACCGCGCGGGCCGTTATCGTCACGTCGAGCCTGTCGCGATCGATGACGACGGTGACCGTCCGGTCCTCGGGGACGAGGAAATAATGCCCCGCCAGCTTGTCGCGAATGCGGTTCTCAAGCGCGGCATCGTCGCCTTCGAGCAGGCCGATGATTCGTTCGGCGGCATCGGCCTGGAAGCGCTCGAGCTGCGTATCGTAGCTGTCGGCATCGCTGTCGTCGCTGGCATAGAAGATCGCGTTTTCGAGGATGTCGGCGACGCCGAGCGCGGTGATTTCGCTGCCCCGGCGGACGAAGACGGACGTCTCGTCGACCGAGTTGCACGACCATTGGTCGGGTGCGAAGGCGACATTCGCGTCGGTCGATACCTCGATGAATGCGCCGGCGTGGCTCATCGTCGCCTCGAGCGTGATAGCCTCGACCCAACCGTTTTCCGCCTCGGCGGGCGCTTCGCGGCTGTCGGAGACGATGAAGGTGCGGTCGCCCTGGGTGACGCGGAACCGCATATCCTCGACACGGGCGAGGATATCGTACCAGCCATAGCCCTTGAACGCGTCCTGGGCCTCGACCAGCGGACCACCGAACGGATTATGCTTCGCGATCGCCGCCTGCGCGGGTTGGCCGATCAGCGCATCGAAGTCGGGCATCAGCACCATGCCGGTGTCGGTCACGCGTGCGCCGCTCTCGTAGTTGCGTGAGCTGTCGGCCGCATAGGCGGTCCATGCGAACAGATAGGGCTCGGCTTCGGGTAGTGCGATACCGAGCGAGCGCGCCTCGCGCCAGTCATGCGCCGACAGCCGGTGCGTCCCCGCGGCCTCGATCGCGCGGTAGATCGCGAGCCGGACCGCATCGCGCAGGGCGGCGATGCCGGTGTTCTCGACCACTTCCTTGCGCGCCGGGAGGACGAGCTGGATTTGCGGCGCGTCGAAGATGTCGACCCGCGCGATCCAGTGGCCGCCCCGGTCGACTTCCTGAACATACGGCAGGTCGCACGGGATGGTCAGCCCGTGGAAGTTGAGGCGTCCGTCGCGCGAGGAATAATGCGAGGGGTGTTTCTGGAACACGCCGATTCGCACGCCGTACCATTCCTCGACATGGACCGCGTCCTTCAGCCAGTCCTCCTGCGGAAGGACCGCGCCGTTCCAGGTCACGGGAACCGGATAATGTTTGGCGGCGCGGGCCACGTCGCGCTCGAGCGTCTTCAGCCACTCGTCGGGCACGCGCACGGTGATCGCGGTGCCGCGCATGATCGGATCGGGTTCGATCGCGATCGGGCGGCTCGTCTCCCACGCCGAGGCCGGGATATGCGCCATCCAGCCCTGGCGGTCGGGTTTCGAGAAGGAGCGGATGATGACGTCGCGGCCTGCGAGGCTGAACACGCCCATGCCGGCGGGATCTTCGGCGCGGCGCGTCTCGTCGGACCAGCCCGAGCGGCCGAGCGTGACGATGCTCACCGGATCGGCGATGCCGTGGCCGTCATCGGTGATGTGCAGGAAGTGCTCGGCGCCGGCGCCGTTCAGCGCGAGCGCGACGCCGGTCGCACCGGCGCGGCGCGCGTTCTGGAGGAGTTCGCAGATGACGTCGAACGCGGTATTGTTGAACAGGCGCGTGACCTTGGCGATCGTCTCGGGGGCGACCGCGGTCGCGATGGTGGCGGGAATCATGGGAGTGCGCTCCTGGAAAAGGGCTCAGGCGTCCGTCACGCCTTCCCTCCCCGCTCCCTCTCTCCTTCATCGGCGCATCGGGCCGAGCCCTGGTCAGCCTGCCTTGCCGTCGCGGAACGCGCCGACCACGGTGCCCGCGTCCCAGTGACCGCTGAGGATACCGCGACGCGGGACCGAGTTGATCGCATAGCGCCGCGCCGCGAGGAGGCGGGCACGCCGGGTGTCGCGGTCGATCGGCGCGCCGGTTGCGATATCGCGGGCGAGGCGAAGCGGCGTCATGGCTTTTCCTCATCGATTGTGCCGGGGATGGCAACATGGTCGGTGACGCCCGTTCCCGAAGGATCGAGCGCGATAATTTCGGCGAGCGTCCAGGGGGCTGCGCGGCGCGGGCGACGCGAGAAGCGAAGCTCGTGCTTTTCGGCATATTTGTGGACCGCTGGATATTTGCGGCCGATCGCTGCCGCAACATCAGGCAGCGCGACGCCGAAGTCGTGCGCGATGCGCAGCGCCCGGATCTCCTCTTCGGTCCATTTCCGGTGATAGCCGTGGACAAGGCCGAGGATGTTCGCGCGCGTGAACAGCGAAGCCTTGGTGCGACCCATCTTCGTCGCCAGGGCGTCCATCGGCATCGTGCCGTAAAGGTCGCGCAGCCTTTCCAGATCATTGTCGCTCCACACCGGCCCGCCCCGGAACCCGTCGCGGTTGGCATGTGTGCCGCGCAACCCGAGATAGTCGGCGCGCCAGCGGATAGAGCATTTCGTGCGGCCGAGCCTGGTCGTGAGCGGGGTCAGGCTTGCCCCGTCGGCATAGGCGCGGATGAGCAGTGTGTCTTCGTCAGGGGTCCAGTTGCGGCCCCATCCCCGGCCATAGCCGAGCTTGCGCAGGTGCGGCCCGAAGCCAGCCTTGGTCCTGCGCGGAAAGCCCTCTGTGGCGAGAATGTCGATGATCGCGATATAACGAAGCCCCTCCCCGGCCAGCGTCAGCGCCCGCGTCGCCTCGGCCTCGGTCCAGTCAGCGGGCTTGTTGGGATGGCGCAAACCGAGCGCGTTGGCACGGGTCGCGGTGCCGGACAGCGGGCGTCCGATCAGCGTGGCGATCTGTGCGATCGGGATCGCCTGCGCGTAGCCGGCGCGCAGCTGGGCATCCTCCCAGTCGCTCCATTTTGGAGGATTTCCTTCGGTCAGCCCGAGCACGCCCGCGCGGGCATAGACGCTGGTGCAGGCGCGGCCGAGATCTCCAGCGAGATCGGCCGTGGGGCGAAGGCCATATTCGCGGGTGAGCCATGCGTCTTCGTCGGTCGACCACGGACGCGACGAATTGCGGCGCAGGCCCAGTTTGGCGATCTTGTCGCGCACGCCGGCGCGGCCGCGACCGAGCGCGGCGACGATGTCGTCGATCGCGGCGTCGTCGCAGAACATGCGTTCGACCGTGGCGATCTCGTCGGGGGTCCAGGCATCGTGCCGGAACGGCATCTCGCGCAGGCGCCCGCACGGCTCGGGCAGCTTCGGACACGCGACCAGCTCGACGATATCGGGCGCGAGGTCGGTCACAGCGACACCACGGCGACGTCGCTCAGCCGCGCGCGCAGCCGTGCATGCAGGCGGGCGATGCGGTCGTCGCCCTTGGGCATGGTGTCGACCGCGGCGATCGCCGACAGGAGGTTGAGCGCGCGGTCGGTGCGCTCGGCGTCGAGCGACAGGTGCCGTGCGAGGTCGCGCGCGGTGCTGGCGTTGGGGGAGATGCGCTTCAGCGCGTCCATGATCGCGGCCGCGTCGGTCGCAGCGGGATCGAGCAGGAACGCGTCGAGCGCGCGCGTGCCCTTGAGGGCGATGGCGGGGCCGTGGTCCGCGACCTCGGCCAGGCCCGCGAGATCGAGCAGCTTCGCCGCCTCGTCGGCATCGACGGACGCGGCGGCACGCAGTTCCGGGGTCTTGCCGAGATGTTCGGTGATGGTGGGATCGATATGCGCCAGCACCGGGGTTGCCGACAGCGCCGGACCCATCGCGAAGAAATCGCCGGGGGCGAGGTTGCGCAGCAGGTCGGCGTCACGCGCGGGAAAGCCGAGCAGGTCGGCCGCGCGCGCGATGTCGCGGTCGAAGACGTTGAGCCCGACCAGCACGTTCTGCAGCTCGGACACGACCGAGGTGGAGAGCTTCGCGAGGCGCTGGGTGGCGATGACGGGGGCGAGACCGCGCTTGCGGCCGCGCGCGCACAGGTCGGTCAGGGTGGCGACGCCGAGCCGGCGGGCATCGGCATCGAGCGCGGAACCGGCGACATGCGGTGCGAGCAGATGGCCCTCGTCGATGCACACCAGCATGGTATGCGCCCAGTCCTCGCGCGGTGCGCCGACCAGGCCGGCAAAGAACGCGGCTGCCTTGATGATCCGCTGGTCGGGATCGAGGTCGGTGAGGTCGATGTGCATCGACAGCCGATGTCGCCGGCTGCGCGTCGCCGCGGCCGTCAGCCCGTCGGCGGTGAGTTCGACCGCGCGGATCGTGGTCGCGCCGATATGGCGGGCGAGGTTCTCGAATTCCCCCTCGGGGTCGACGATCGCAAGCGTCGTATAGTCGAACGCCTCCTCGATGATCCGGCGCAAGGTCCTGCTCTTGCCCGCCCCGGAGCTGCCCTGGATGAGCAGGCGTCCGGCAAGCAGGCGATCGAGGTCAAGGCTGAGCGTGCCGGTCGAATGATGGCCCAGCGGTACGCGATTGTCCGCGGCCTCGGGCGCGCGGATCGGGGTAACACAGGTCATGGCGCGGTCCTCCGGGTCAGGCGGCATCGGCATCGGGCGGCGCCGGGTCGTTGGTAGGGACGGCGGGAGCGTCGGGATCGGGAGCGGGCGCACCGTCGAGCGTCCGCCATTCGAGCATGTCGTCGCTCTCGCGCTCGCAGGTCTGGCAGGTGGTGGAATCGTAGGTGCTGAGCAGCACCCAGGCCTGTTCGGCCTCATCCCACACCGCGACGGCGTCCTTGGTGACGTTGTCGCTGCCGCACTCGTCGCACACCGGCTTGATCCGCGAGGCGGCGGGCAAACGGAGGCGATCCTCGGTGCAGATCGACCAGTCACCGTAGAATTTGCCGTCGTGCGGAAGACAGTCGCCGGCGAGCTGGATGGCGTGTTCGCCATAGCCCTCGTGGAAATGGATTTCCGAATTCGGGAAGAACTTTTCCAGGACCGCCTTCGCGCCGCGGATCTTCACCTCGCTGCCATAGGTGGTGTGGATATAGTCGAGCGGTCCGATCGCGGGGCCTTCGCAGCCCCAGTCTTCGACGTCCTCGTCGGGCGTGGCGCGGCCGTGGAACAGATAGAGATAGACGCTCATCGTGGCGGTCCTTTCAGGCGCTGGGGAGGAGGTGCGCGAGCGCGCTCGCGTCGACCTGCTTGGAGATCGGTGCGGTGCTCTCGACGCGGACCGCGTCCAGGCTCTCGAACGTCTCGGGCATCTGGCGGCGTTCGTAACGGTCCTTGTCGACGAGACCGTGGATCGGCGCGCCCTCGTGGCGCGCGAAGCCGAGCGCATCGACGCTGACAACGCGGCGGAAGACGCAGCCGACCTTGCCCTCGGGCACCCAGTCCGCCCAGGAACCCGACGCCGAGACACTCTCATACTGGCCGATGATCGCCTGATAGGCGGCGCGGCGGCGAACGACGTGGCTGTCGTGGACCGGCACGTCCTCGCCGGTCAGCGCGGTCCAGCGGTCGGGATGCCAGCAGCGCACCGACCGGCGCGCGTTCTCGACCTGCAGCGCGATGCCGGGGATGGGTAAGCGGCGAAACTCGCTGCCGAAGGCGTAGAGTACCAGCGCGTAATCGACGTCTTCCTCATAAAACGGATCGTCGCGGCGCAGCGCGTCGGGCATCGCGGACTGGCGTTCGTCCGACAGGACATAGCCGCCATGGCTGGGCGTCCACACGCGCCAGATGCCGGGCAGCACCTGGTCGGCGCGATCGGGCGTGTCCCAAGGGGTCGTGTCGGGTCGGGGGCTGGGCTTGAACCGGGTCATCTGTCATCTCCCTCATGGATCTGACAGCTATCCCTCCCCCTCCTCTACCGGGCGAAGAGGCGTCCCGGTCTCCTCGCCGGCGGCCGAGGGCCGTTCAATGCTCGACGACGCGATAGTTGCCGAGGTCCGCCCGGATGCCGAGCGCATCGATCATGGTCGCCGGCTCGAAGCCGCTTTCGCGGTACCGTTCGGCCGCGAGCGATCTGGCACGGTCGAGACAGGCCTGGTCGCGCCACTCGACGATGGTCACGATGTTATAGCCGCCCGGGCCGCTTTCCTGCGTGAGGATGAGGTTCTGGATGCAGCCCTCCATATCGTCGAGAAAGGCATGCGTCTCGGTAAGCTTCGCGACGAAGGCGTCGATGCTGGCGGCAGGGACGGCGAACTTGTCGACCTTGTAGACGGAGCTGGTCAGGCGTTCTCTCCCGGATGCGAAGGATCGGACCGGGGGCACCCGGTCCGGCATGGTGGTCAGGCGGGTTTGCTGCCGGGCGTGCCGCACTTGGCGAACTTGCCTTTGGCATCCTTGCAGCGCGTGGGCTTGGCGGGCTTCTCGGGACATTTGACGAAGCGGCCCTTGGCATCCTTGCAGGGGGCGGCAAGTGCCGGGACACCAGCGAGAAGTGAAAGCGCGGCAGTAGCGGCGACGATTGTGCGCATCTCTAATCTCCTGCCCGGTGATCGGGCTCGAAAGGAGTATCCGGGAGAACAGCGGTACGCCAGCCATTACGGAACCGTGGCTGGTGGGTACTGGTTTTCACCCATCAACATATCGCTCAAACGAGTTCGATCATGGGTGAAGCAACCGACAAGGTGAACGCTGCGGGCAACAAGCTGGCCGGCAACGTCATGGAAGGGATCGGCAAGGCGACCGACAACGCGAGCCTCGAAGCGGAGGGCAAGGCCCAGAAGCTGAAGGGGTCCGCTCAGGACGTAAAGGGCTCGGTCAAGGGCGCGCTCGGCGACAACATCTGAC